>JBKJQU010000101.1:0-7514 GCA_046594995.1 Aestuariivirga sp. | reverse complement strand
CGATAATGTTCATCACCTCGGATTCGCCGGGCCGGTCGCGGCGCTTGTCGACGATGGCCAGCGGCGCGTCGATGCGCTTGGCGAGCGCGCGAGCGCGGACCACGCCGCCGACGTCGGGCGAGACGACCATGGCGTTCTTGTGGTCGAGCCGCTCCCTGATATCGCGCGACATCAGCGGGGCGCCGAACAGGTTGTCGGTGGGGATGTCGAAGAAACCCTGGATCTGGCCGGCATGCAGGTCGAGCGTCAGCACGCGGTCGACGCCGGCATGGGTGATCAGGTTGGCGACGAGCTTGGCCGAGATCGGCGTGCGGGGGCCGGGTTTCCGGTCCTGCCGCGCATAGCCGAAATAGGGGATCACCGCCGTCACGCGCTTGGCAGAAGAACGCTTCAGCGCGTCGATGATGATGAGCAACTCCATCAGGTGGTCGTTTGCGGGGAAGGACGTGGATTGCACCACGAACATGTCCTGCCCGCGCACATTCTCCTGGATCTCGACAAAGATCTCCATGTCGTTGAAGCGCTTTACGACAGCCTTCACGATGGGCATGTTGAGGTATGAGCAAATGGCTTCTGCCAGTGGCCGGTTGCTGTTTCCTGCCACGATCTTCATCATTTCCGAAAACCCCTCATCCGCCATGTGCGGCGCTCTATAACAACCATGTGAAGGCCTGCAAAGCGGCATTTCACGCATGCACACATAACGGGCACTAATGGTGAAAGCCGGAAACGCGGCCGGCAGCGTGCTATTGGAAGCGGTTGACGATATCGAAGATGCCGGAAGCCGCTGCTTCTGCCACGGCAAAGGCGGCCATGCCCCAACCCGCATCCAGCGCGCCGCGCGGCACATTGTTGGCCTGGCTCACATCGCCCAATGTCTTGCCGTCGGGCGATTGCACCTCCCAGCGCACCGAAACGGACTGCTGGGCGGAAGTCTTGTCATCCACTTTCACGCGGCCAACGATGGTCAGCGCATCCGGCTGGCGTTTCGTCACCACCGGCCAACCCGCATCGATCAGGGTTTTTCGCATGGCGGCAGTAAGCTCCGCATCACCGCTCCCGGGCGATCCCTTGACCGGCATGACGGCCACGGCGCGGATCTGCAATCCGTCATCCTTCTTCCCGGCCTTGTTGCCGGTCTCGGGTTCTGCCGCGGCCACTTCCGTTTCAGCTCTCGCGGCAGGCTTTTCGCGGACCGGCTTCGAAGCAGCTGTCCTGGTCATCTCCGCCTCGCCCGGCACGGGTTCGGTATAGGCGGCGGAAAGCTCGGGGTCTTCAGGCGGAGCAATCATGTCGAGGCCCGCCATGGCCATCCCGGGACCGTTCAGTGTCTCGAAATCGACCTCGCGATGGGCATCGGGACTGGCCCTTGCGAAATATTCGGCCGGTGGCACGTAGAGCTTCGAAAGCCTCGTGGCATAGCCGAGCTGCGCCAGCTTCGCCGCCATGGCCTCAGCCGTGCGCTTCGCGATCCGCTCGATGACGGACGTCGAAACAGCCGCCCACGGGTCGCTGCCCGTCGGCAGGCCGGCATTGTCCTCGCCGTCGATGGTCTGGATCAGAACGCCCTCGGAATCGCGCAACTGCCATTGGTAGACGACCCGCACTCCGGCACTCTCGGCAAAGGTGCGGAACTGGCCTGTCAGCGCGAATGCGCCGGACTGGAAGTCACCCTCCACGATTCCGATGTCGCGCTGTCCGCCTGCCACCGCCATTGCAGTCTTCATGTCGGCAAGCTTGGCGGGCGGCAACCCCGTCACCTGCGAGAAGGTCACCGGCGGAACGGTTTTGCCCTTCGGCTCCGTTGGGCCGCTGTCGGTCAGTACCGACGTGGCGTTGCACGAGGCGAGTAAAATCACCAGCGCGGCCAATACCGCACCGAATCCTCCGCGCCTGAACAGCCCTGGCCAAAGGGAAATTCGAGATTGCATCCTTACCGAACTATCATTTCCAGCGGGTACTTCGATACCGGCTCTGGCTTCTTATCACCGATGATATACGTGCGGCCAAGGCAATAGGCAGCCCCGGCCTCGGAATTCATCAGGATCATGTGGGTGAAAAACACCATTCCAGCGCGGATTTCAACCGGATTATCCTTGTAGAACATCGGGCTGTCCATCCAAGACGGTGTGAATTTCGCGCCCAGCGAATAACCGCAGGCATTAAGCCGGTGGGCCTTCATGCCGTGTGCGTCCATCACGTCCGCATGGGCTGCGAAAACCTCGCCGGCCGTATGGCCGGGCTTGAGCTTTTCCTCGACAGCGGCCAAGGCTTCCTGTGCTGCGGCATCCATCGCGATGTGATGCTTCGTGGGCTTCCCGATCATCAGTGTACGCATGAAGGCGGCATGATAATGGCGGTAGACGCCAGCCCACTCGAGGGTAAGCTGGTCGCGCTTCGACAGCTTGCGGCGGCCCGACTTGTAGCGGCAGAGCAGCGCATCGCGCCCCGAGCCGATAATGAATTCATTGGCGGGATAGTCGCCGCCGCCCGCAAACACCGCAGACTGCTGGGCGGCAAGGATCTCGCCCTCGTCCGCACCGGCCTTGGTCTTCTTGATGGCGGCCTTCAATGCGGCATCGCCCAGTTCGCCGGCCTTGCGCACGTATTTCAGTTCGGCCTTGGACTTCACCACGCGGATCATGTTGACGAGGTCGTTGGCCTCCTCGAGCTTGCAGAAACCCGAGAGTGCCGCATCCACAGCCTTGCCGTTGAAATGCGTAAGCCCGTAGGACTGGCTCTCGATGCCGAGGCGCTTTCCCTTTGCGCCAAGGCTTTCCAGCATGTCCTTCAGTTGCGCGGCGGGCTTGGCGCCTGCTGCATCGGTCCAGATGCGGATGTCCTCGATGATGGACGTATGCTGCGCCTGGCGGAGATCGGGAGAGCGCGTCAAGAGCGCCAGCTTGCCGTCGCTCCCGAGGTAGAGGCACTGGAAGAAGCAGAAGCCGAAGGTGTCATAGCCGGTGAGATGATACATGCTCTCCTGCTGGAACATCAGTAGCCCGTCGAGCCCTTGGCCCTCCATTGCCGCAATCGTGCTGGCGATCCTCGCCTTGTATTCGGAGCGGTCGAAATGCAGTGCCATGTGTCTTACCCCTCGTTTAGTGAAATGGCGGAGATGAGCCGCCCATAGTCTCGTTCATTGCGGTGCGTGGTGCGGCGATAGCTGAAGAACCGCTCCTCGTCACCAAATGTGCAGTGTGCCAGGTTCACGACCTCTCCAACACCTTCCGATTTCAGCCGGTCTTCCAGGTAGCCCGACAGGTCGAACATGAAGTGCCCGGCGCGGGATGATGGCGCGAAGAAACGCCGGTTCGCCGGATCGGTATCAATGAAGCGCGCCGGAAATTCAGGCCCCACCTCATAGGCGGCTTTCGAGATCATCGGCCCGATCACGGCGGCGATCTGCGCGCGTTGCGCACCTTGCGCTTCCATCGCATCGAGCGTGCGGGTGGTAACGCCCGTAAGCGCCCCCTTCCAGCCTGCGTGGGCCGAACCGATGACGCCGGCGCGTGGATCGGCAAAAAGCACCGGCCCGCAATCCGCCGTCAGCACGCCCAGCGCCAGTCCGCGCGTCTTTGTCACCAGCGCATCGACGCGCGGCCGTTCTTGCGTGTTCCACGGGCTCGAAACGACCTGCACATCCGGGCTGTGCACCTGCCACGCCGACAGCAGCGCATCAGGCGCCACATGCAGCGCATCGGCGACGGCCGCGCGGTTCTTCATCACCGATTCACGGTCGTCTCCAGATCCCAGCCCGCAATTGAGAGACGAGAAGATGCCGCTGGAATGGCCCCCCTGCCGGGTGAAGAAACCGTGCGAAAGCTTGGGGGAGGAGAAGGCGTCGGTCTGGATCATGAGCGTCCGAAGGGATAGGGCGTGGCAAGGCCCGGTGATACGGCAGCGAGCACCTTGAACAGGTTACCCATCTGGTCTTCGCCCGCAAGTCTTGTCATTTGCCGCTCCAGCACGGCGCGGGTGCGGATGTCGGACTTGGCGGACAGCATGGCGGTACGTTGCTCCAGCCCCATGGCGAGGAGAAAACTCCGCTGGGTGAGAGCGGGCATGACGCTCGCGCCGCCTGCCGCCAGCGCCTTTCCCAAGGCCTCGAAATCCACATGCGAGGTCAGATCGCATGCGCCGGGACGCTCAAGGATGGAGACGAAGCCGTGCGTCCTCATGGCTTGCAGCGTATCACCCGGAGCTGTCGACAGATGGCCGTAATCGCTGATGAGTGCGGCCCCTGATTGGCGCGACAGCCTCTCGCCGATGAGCGTGGCGATATCGCTGCGGGCGGGCGAGAATTCGATGATGTCGCCATCGCGGCCCTGCGGCCCGAGTTCGGATTGGATCAACCCTAGCACCAGCCTGCCGTCCTTGATCCCCACCACGCGCTCATGCCAGGCACCATCGCGCTTCTCGAACTGGCGGACGGGAATCGCATCGAAGAATTCATTGGCAATGATGATGAGCGGCCCCTCCGGCACATCCTTGAAATGGTCATGCCACATGGCCCCTTCGCCAACTGCCTTGCGCTGCATTGCGCGCAGCACAGGACTCATTTCGACGAAATGTATTAAAGCCGCTTTGGCAAATTCCGGAGAGGCCCTTGCTGCCGTTCGCAGGATGTCGCTCATCAATGTGCCCCGGCCCGGTCCGAGTTCGGCCAGATTGAACGAAGCCGGTTGCCCCATCGCGCTCCACGCCGCAATACACCACACGCCGATCAGTTCGCCGAAGATCTGGCTCAACTCCGGCGCCGTGATGAAATCGCCTTTCGCGCCGAAAGGATCGCGCGCCATGTAGTAGCCGTGCTCCGGATGGCCGAGGCAAAGGCCCATGTAGCGGTCAAGGCCCATGGGACCTTCCGCGATGATCAGTTCACGGATCAGTTTCTCAAGCGGCGTCACGGCGCGATCTCAGAAGCAGCCAGATGCCGATGGCGCAGAGCGGCACCGACAGGATCATCCCCATGGTGATGAAGCCCGCGAAGTAACCCAGATGCGCGTCGGGCTCGCGGAAGAACTCGATGATGATGCGGGACAGCCCATAGCCCAGCGCAAAGACACCCGATGCACGGCCCGGATGTTTCAGCGCGCCAAAGCGGTGCGTCGCAATCCTGACAGCGATGAACAGCAGCACACCCTCAAGCACGCCCTCGTAAAGCTGGCTGGCATGGCGGGGCACCTGCAATTCATCATGGGGGAAAACGAAGGCCCAGGGCACATCCGTGGGCCTTCCCCATAACTCGCCGTTGATGAAGTTCGCCAGCCGCCCGAGGCCCAGGCCCACCGGCACAGATGCAGCGCCCAGGTCCAGCATCCGGTCCAGCCCGGTGCCGATGCTCCGGCCAAATATCAGTGCGGCGGCGGCGACGCCCAGGAACCCGCCGTGAAACGACATGCCGCCATCCCAGAGCTGGAAAATCTCCAGCGGATTGGCGGCATAGAACAGCGGCTTGTAGAACAGCACATAGCCAAGCCTGCCGCCCAGTATCACCCCCGCGACCGACCAGATGAAGAAGGCGTCCACCTGGTCCACCGTCATCGAAGGCTTTGCGCCGCCCCACAGCGAAGGGTTTGTCACGAGCCGCTTCATGTACCACGAGGCGAAAAGCAGCCCCGCGATGTAGGCCAGCGCATACCAGCGCACGGCGAAGGGCCCGAGCTGGAACAGAACGGGATCGATATCCGGAAAAGGCAACACGGCAAACATCATGGCGGCGGACACTGGGGGGAGCGTCTATCAAGGTCAAGTCTGAAGCGCCTGTGGCGTCGCAACATCTTGAAGTGCGGAGTCAAAAGCCATAGCTAGGGGCATACGAAAGGGCCCCATCATGACCACCACCCAGACCCGCTTCTTCGACGAACTCGCCAAGCTGATGACCAACGCCGCCGGCGCCGCTCAAGGGCTCCGCCGCGAGGTCGATACGCTCGTCCAGTCGCAGATGGAGCGCATCCTGAACAACATGGAGCTTGTGAAGCGCGAGGAGTTCGAGGCCGTGAAAGCGATGGCGCAGAAGGCGCGTGAGGAAAACGATGCGCTCTCGCAGCGCATTGCCGTCCTCGAATCAAAATTGGCGCCTTCCCCTGAGTCCGCCTCTGATACGCGCGCCGGCTAGAGTCAGTTATCCACAGAACTTGACTCAGCCGTAAGGAATTGCGGCTGTTAATTGTGAGAATAGTGGGCGTAACTTTAACTCCCTGTGGAGGAATCGCGCTACCCGCCTTGTAGACTCTTGAAGCGACTCAAGTCCTTGGGCACGGTCGCATCCACGGCTGACAGACTGATTCGTCAGCCGACGGAGGAATGCCTGATGGCCCTTGAGGCCCTTGAAATCGAAGACACCGCGAATCCCCTTGACCGTGTCGAGCGGATTGCCGAGGCCTATGAATGGGCCTTCGACCGCACCAACCACGCCGAAGTCACGATGCGCGTCGAGGGCGGCTGGAGCGATCTCACCGTATCGCTGAACTGGCGCGACGAGTTCGAAATCCTTCATGTGGCCGTGAACTTCGATGTGAAGGTGCCCCAACCCCGCCGCGAGGAAACGACACGGCTCATTGCCCGCATCAACGAGCAGTTGCTGGTCGGTCACTTCGATCTCTGGCACAGCGACGGTAGCGTGGTGTTCCGCAACAGCCTTCTGCTCTCGGGTGGTGCCGAAACCAACGACGCCCAGTGCGAGGCGCTGATTCGCTTTGCAGTTGAAACCTGCGACCGCTATTTTCCCGCCGTGCAGTTCGTCGTCTGGGCCGGTCAGCCCGCTGAAAAGGCGCTTGAAGCTGCGATGATCGAGACAATGGGCGAGGCATGATGTTGAAACTGGGCGGAACTCTGGTGCTGGTGGGAGCCGGCAAGATGGGCGGCGCCATGTTGGAAGGCTGGCTGAAAAGCGGAGCTGATCCGGCCAAGGTGGTGGCAATCGACCCCGCACCGCCCGCTGAAGTGAAGGCGCTGCTCGAAGTCAGGGGCGTGCGTCTCAATCCTCCCGTGGCCAGCATCACCGACGCGGAAGCCATCATCGTGGCCGTGAAGCCGCAGGTGATGGAGGATGTGCTCCCCAACATCGTCCCGCTGAAGTCCTCGAAGCCGCTGATCCTGTCGGTCGCGGCGGGAAAGACCATCGCCACCTTCGAACGGCACTTCGGGTCCGATGCCGCCGTCATCCGCACCATTCCCAATACCCCCGCAGCAGTCGGACGCGGCATCACCGCCATGGCGCAAAACGCCAATGTCTCGCCGTCGCAGATGGAACTCGCACGCACGCTGCTTTCCGCCGTGGGCGAAGTGGTAACGGTGGAAAATGAGGCGCTGATCGACGCGGTCACAGCCGTTTCGGGCTCTGGCCCCGCCTATGTCTTCTATCTCACCGAATGCCTCGCGGCGGCAGGCGAGAAGGTCGGGCTTCCCGCCGATCTGGCCATGCAGCTGGCGCGCGCCACGGTCGCAGGCTCCGGCGAACTGATGCGGCAATCCGGCATCGAGGCCGCAACGCTTCGCCAGAACGTCAC
>JBKJQU010000058.1:0-2670 GCA_046594995.1 Aestuariivirga sp. | reverse complement strand
TGAAGGCGCTGACGGACGTCAATCTTACCGTCATGCCCGGCGAAATCCATGCCGTCGTCGGCGAAAATGGCGCGGGCAAGTCGACACTGATGAAGGTGCTGTGCGGCGTCTATCCGCATGGCAGTTATGAAGGGCAGATCTTCTTCGAGGGATCCGAACGGAAATTCGGCTCGATCAAGGACAGCGAAGATACCGGCATCATCATTATCCATCAGGAACTGGCGCTCGTTCCGCTGCTGTCGATCGCTGAGAATATTTTCCTTGGCCACGAGACGGCTAGACTCGGGGTGATCGACTGGTTCGTGGCGTTCCGGCGTACGCAGGAACTCTTGAAAAAGGTCGGCCTCAAGGACCATCCCAATACGCTGATCACCAATATCGGCACGGGCAAGCAGCAGCTTGTTGAAATCGCCAAGGCGCTGAACAAGAAGGTCAAGCTGCTGATCCTCGACGAGCCGACGTCGAGCCTCAACGAAACCGATTCGAACGCGCTGCTGGAGCTGCTGAAGGGCTTCCGCGCGCAGGGCATTTCCTCGATCCTCATCACCCACAAACTGAACGAAGTGATGAAGGTCGCGGACCGCATCACCGTGATTCGCGACGGCAAGACAGTCGACATGCTCGACGTGAAGACAGGCGAAGTTGACGAGGACCGCATCATAAAGGCGATGGTGGGCCGTGAGCTGACCGACCGCTATCCGCCGCGCCATGCGAAAGTGCTGGATACGATCTTCGAGGTGGCGGACTGGAACGTCTATCATCCGCTGCATGCCGAGCGGCAGATGATCAAGAACGTGAGCTTCCATGTGAAGAAGGGCGAGGTCGTTGGCATTGCCGGGCTGATGGGTGCCGGGCGCACCGAGCTTGCCATGTCGATCTTCGGGCGCGCCTATGGGCAGAAGATTTCGGGCGAGGTGAAGCTTCACGGCAAGACGGTTGATGTTTCAACGATCCCCAAGGCCATGGATGCCGGGTTGGCCTATGCCACGGAAGACCGCAAGACTTATGGCCTCGTGCTGATCGACCACATCAAGCACAACGTGACGCTCGCCAATCTCGAGGGGGTATCGAGCCGGGGCGTGGTGAATGACCTGAACGAGCTTTCAGTCGCCAACAAATATCGCAAGGACCTCGCCATCCGCTGTTCGGGTGTGTTCCAGACGACGGTGAACCTGTCAGGTGGCAACCAGCAGAAGGTGGTGCTGTCGAAGTGGCTGTTCTCGGGGCCGGAGGTTCTGATCCTCGACGAACCAACGCGCGGCATCGATGTCGGTGCAAAGTATGAAATCTATGGCATCATCAACAAGCTGGCGGAAGAGGGGAAGGCGGTGATCGTCATCTCCTCCGAAATGCCCGAGCTGCTCGGCATCACCGACCGCATCTATGTGATGAACGATGGCCGCCTGGTGGCCGAGATGCCGGCGAAAGAGGCCAGCCAGGAAAAGATCATGCGGGCCATTATGAAATCGTGGGAAAACTGACAGTGACGATCGCATTCTGGAATCTGGACTACCTTCATCAACCTCTCCCGCTAGGCGGGAAAGGACGCCCGCGAAGCGGGCAGGTGAGGGGAAGTGACCGCATTTCAGACTCCCCCTCACCACGCACTTGCTGCGCAAGCGCCGTCCTCTCCCGCCCGCGGGAGAGGCTGAAAAAGGAAAACTCGAGATGACCGATACGACTGTGCAGACTGCGGCCAAGCCGGACATGTTGCGCTTCATCAAGGCCAATATCCGCGACTATGCGCTGCTGCTGTCGCTGCTGGCGATCATGGTGTTCTTCCAGTTCACCACTGGCGGAACGCTGTTCAAGCCCATCAACATGACCAACCTTATTCTGCAGAACAGCTACATCGTCATCATGGCGCTGGGCATGCTGCTGATCATCGTGGCGGGCCATATCGATTTGTCGGTCGGCTCGGTTTCCGGATTCGTCGGCGCGGTTGCGGCCGTGATGATGGTGAACTGGAAGCTCGATCCGTTCATGACCGTCATTGCCTGCCTGGCGCTGGGCGGCATCATCGGCGGCGCGCAGGGCTACCTCGTTGCCTATTACAGGATACCGGCCTTCATCGTGACGCTGGCTGGCATGCTGGTGTTCAAGGGGCTGGCGTTGACAGTTCTGGGCGGTGCCTCGGTTGGGCCGTTCCCGAAAGAATTCCAGCTGCTGAGCTCGGGCTTCGTGCCGGACTTCACGGCCAGCACCTTCAACTGGCTGGCTATCATCGTGGGCAGCGCGGTGACGGCGGCGATCATCTTCTTCAACTTCAAGGAACGGATGAACCAGCAGGAGCATGGGCTGGCGGAAGAGCCCGACATGATCTTCTACGGGCGAAATCTTTTGATCGCGGTCGCCTTCCTCGGCTTCTCCTACCTGATGGCCAGCTACAAGGGCCTGCCCAACGTGCTGATCGTGATGTTCACGCTGATCGCGCTGTTCGTGTTCATCACCACCCGCACCACGTTTGGCCGCCGCGTCTATGCCATGGGCGGCAACGAGAAGGCCGCGAAGCTCTCCGGCATCAACACCGAACGCATGACGTTCATGATCTTTGTCATCATGGGAACGCTCGCCGCACTGGCGGGCCTGATCTTCGCGGCACGGCTCAATGTGGCAACGCCCAAGGCCGGCGCGGGCTTCGAGCTTGAAGTGATTGCCGCATGCTTCATC
>JBKJQU010000463.1:0-7349 GCA_046594995.1 Aestuariivirga sp. | reverse complement strand
CGGTAAAGCCAGAGCGCATAGCAGGCCGAGAGGATCACACCAAATGTCGCGAAGAAAGCCACCCAGGTATTATCCTTGAAGGCGCCCATCAGCGACAGGAATTCACCGACAAATCCGCTCGTTCCAGGCAGGCCCACATTCGCCATGGTAAAGATCATGAAAGTGAAGGCATAGAGCGGCATGGTGGAGACGAGACCACCATAGGCCTTGATCTCACGTGTGTGCATGCGGTCGTAGACGACACCCACACAGAGGAATAGCGCGCCCGACACGAGGCCGTGGCTGATCATCTGGAACATCGCGCCGTCGATGCCCTGCCGGTTCATGGTGAAAATGCCCATGGTCACGAAGCCCATGTGCGCGACGGAGGAATAGGCGATGAGCTTCTTCATGTCCTCCTGCATCAGCGCCACCAGTGAGGTGTAGATGATGGCGATGACGGAGAGCGTGTAAACAAATGTCTGGAAATAAAGCGACGCATCCGGGAACATCGGGAGCGAGAATCGCAGGAAACCATAACCGCCCATCTTCAGCAGGATGGCCGCGAGGATGACGGATCCCGCGGTGGGTGCCTCAACATGCGCATCGGGAAGCCAGGTGTGCACCGGCCACATCGGCATCTTCACTGCGAAGGAGGCGAAGAAGGCGAGCCACAGCCACTTTTGCGCTTCAGGCGTGAAGCTCGGGTTCTGCAGCAGGGCGATGATGTCGGTCGTGCCCGCCGTCCAGTACATGTAGATGATGGCGAGCAGCATGAGCACCGAGCCCAGCAGCGTATAAAGGAAGAACTTGAAGCTGGCATAGACGCGCCGCACCCCGCCCCAGATGCCGATGATGAGGAACATAGGGATCAGGCCCGCCTCGAAAAACAGGTAGAACAACACCATGTCGAGCGCGCAGAAGACGCCGATCATCAGTGTTTCGAGCACGAGGAAGGCGATCATGTATTCGCGCACGCGCTTGGTCACATGCCACGAGGCCAGGATGCAGATCGGCATCAGGAAGGTGGTGAGGATGACGAAGGGCATGGAGATGCCGTCAACACCCATCTGGTAGATCGCAGCACTGCCCAGCCACTCATGCTTCTCGACGAACTGGAAACCAGCCGAATTGGAATCGAAGCCCGCCCAGATAAAAAGCGAGGCAAGGAAGGTTGCGGCCGTTGTCCACAGCGTGCCCCAGCGGATGTTGCGCAATGCCGTTTCATCATCGCCGCGCACGAAGAGGATGAAGGCGACGCCCAGCAGCGGAAGGAAGGTTACAAATGAAAGAATGGGCCAGCTCGCCATCAGTGTGCGCCCCCGAACATGAACCAGGAAATGAGTGCGGCTACGCCAATCATCATCGCGAAGGCATAGTGGTAGAGATAGCCCGTCTGGAGTCTGACAACGCCCCTGGTGACATCGCCGACGACTGTCGACACGCCGTCGGGTCCGAAGCCGTCAATCACATAGCCATCGCCCTTCCTCCACAGGAACCGGCCAAGCCACATTGCGGGCCTGACGAAAATCAGGTCATAAAGTTCGTCGAAGTACCACTTGTTCAAGAGGAACCTGTACAGCGGTTCGTGCTGGGCGGCGAGCTTCGCAGGCAGCGACGTGTCGCGGATGTAGAAGAGGAACGCCAACCCGAAGCCCAGCGCCATTGCGACGAAAGGCGAAGCGACGACCCAGCCCGGCACATCGTGGAAGGCGTGCATGATCTCGTTGTTAGCCACCGCGCCACGCCAGAATTCTGCATAGTGGTGGCCGATGAAGTAATCCTTGAACACGAAGCCTGCGGCCAACGCGCCAACCGCCAGCACATAGAGCGGGATCAGCATCACGTTGGGGCTTTCATGCACATGCTCCATCGTCTCCCGGTCGGCGCGCGGTGCACCGTGGAAGGTCATGAAGGCAAGGCGCCAGGAATAGAATGACGTGCAAAAGGCGGCGATGACCAGCAGCCAGAATGCGAAGCCTGCACCCGCCGCGAACGAGCTTTCGATGATCGCATCCTTAGAGAAATAGCCGGCTGTGAAGGGGAAGCCGGTCAGCGCCAGGTTACCTATGATCATCATGGCCCAGGTGATGCGAATATGCGGCGCGAGGCCGCCCATCTTGCGCATGTCCTGCTCGCCCGACATTGCGTGAATGACGGAGCCCGACCCTAGGAACAGCAGCGCCTTGAAGAAGGCGTGCGTGAAGAGGTGGAATACAGCCACGCCGTAAGCACCCACGCCCAGCGCCACGAACATGTAGCCCAGTTGCGAGCAGGTCGAATAGGCGATGACGCGCTTGATGTCGTTCTGGACGAGGGCGACGGTTGCTGCAAAGAAAGCCGTGAGGGCGCCGATGATGACGACGACCATTCTCGCATCGGGAGCAAGCTCGAACATCGGAGACATACGCGCGATGAGGAATACGCCGGCCGTCACCATAGTGGCGGCATGGATCAGCGCGGAAACGGGTGTCGGGCCTTCCATCGCGTCCGGCAGCCAGGTGTGGAGCAGGAACTGCGCCGACTTGCCCATGGCGCCCATGAACAGCAACAGGCAAAGAACAGTAAGGACATCGAGATCCCACGACAGGAATTGGAAGGACTTTCCCACCTGACCTGCCGCGGCACTGAAGATCGTATCGAAATCGACCGAGCCGAAGATGAAGAAGCAGCCGAAGATGCCGAGCGCGAAGCCAAAGTCACCGACGCGATTGACGACGAAGGCCTTGATGGCGGCGGCATTGGCACTTTCGCGGGTGTACCAGAAGCCGATCAGCAGATAGGACGCGAGGCCCACACCTTCCCAGCCAAAGAACATCTGCACGAGGTTGTCGGAGGTCACCAGCATCAGCATGGCAAAGGTGAAGAGCGAGAGATAAGCGAAGAAGCGCGGCTGGTGTTCGTCGTGGCTCATGTAGCCCAGCGAATAGATGTGCACGAGAGCCGAAACCGTGTTTACTACCACCAGCATCACGGCGGTGAGCGTATCGATGCGGAGCGACCAGTTGGCGGAAAGCGTTCCGGAATTGATCCAGCGCAGCACTTCAACTTTGGTCAAATGCGGTTCGCTGAGGAAGCCGATAAAAACGTACCAGGAGAGCACGGCAGAGATGCAGAGCAGCGCCGTCGTCACATACATCGGCCAGGCGGGGCCATCGTAATGCCCATGGTGGCCAAGGTCATCGTGGCCATGCGCGCCATGATCATCATGGGCGTGGGCGTGATGCTCGCCATAAACGTCGGCGTCCGAGCCGAGGCCCTTGAACACCTTGGTGCCGAACAGACCGGCAATCAGCGCACCCAGAAGCGGCAGGAAGACGATGGCGATATAGACGGTATTCATGATGCCCGTCAGCCCTTCATGAGATTGATGTCTTCAACCGCGATGGAGCCGCGGTTGCGGAAATAGGTGACGAGGATCGCAAGGCCGATCGCCGCTTCGCCTGCGGCAACGGTGAGCACCAGAAGCGCGAAGACCTGGCCTACGAGATCGTTCAGCGCGGCGGAGAAGGCCACGAGGTTTACATTGACTGCGAGCAGGATCAATTCGATCGACATCAGGATGACGATGACGTTCTTGCGGTTCAGGAAGATGCCGAAGATGCCGATGGTGAAGAGGATGGCGGCGACGGTGAGATAATGGGAGAGGCCGATGTCCATTGTCAGATCCCCTGCCCCGGCTTGACCTTGATAATCTCCATCGCAGTCGCCGGGTTGCGCGCAACCTGGGCTGAAACATCCTGGCGTTTCACGCCTTCCTTGTGGCGAAGCGTCAGCACGATGGCGCCCACCATGGCGACCAGCAGGATAAGGCCCGCGGCCTGAAAGTAGTAGATAAAGTCCGTGTAGAGAATACGGCCCAGCGCTTCCGTGTTGGTGATATCGGTGGGCGTGGGTGCCGCGCGCGTCGAGACGCTGCCGGGATCGATGACCCAGCTTCCCGCCACCAGTGCGAGCTCGACCAGTACGATGAGACCCACGATGGCGCCGACGGGCAGATAGTTCAGCATGCCTTGCCTGAGTTCCACGAAGTCGACGTCAAGCATCATGACCACGAAGAGGAACAGCACGGCGACCGCGCCGACATAGACGACCACGAGGATCATCGCCAGGAACTCCGCACCCATGAGGATGAAGAGACCCGCCGCGTTGAAGAAGCAGAGGATGAGGAACAGCACCGAATGTACGGGGTTCCTCGCCGAAATCACCATCACGGCGGAGGCGACCGCGACGGCCGAGAAGAGATAGAAGAAAAGAGCGGCGATCATGTTACCTCCTCACCGGTATGGCGCGTCGAGCGACATGTTGCGCGCGATCTCGCGTTCCCAGCGGTCTCCGTTGGCGAGAAGCTTTTCCTTGCTGTAAAGCAGCTCTTCGCGCGTCTCGGTGGCGAATTCGAAATTGGGGCCAAGCACGATCGCATCGACCGGGCAGGCTTCCTGGCAGAATCCGCAATAGATGCACTTCACCATGTCGATGTCATAGCGCGTCGTGCGGCGCGTGCCGTCGTTGCGGCGGGGGCCTGCCTCGATGGTGATGCAGACGGCGGGGCACACGGCTTCGCACAGCTTGCAGGCGATGCAGCGTTCCTCGCCGTTGGGATAGCGGCGCAGCGCATGTTCGCCCCGGAAGCGCGGCGACTGCTGGCCCTTCTCGTTCGGATAATTGATCGTCGCCTTGGGCGCGAAGAAGTAGCGCATCGCCATCACGGTGGCATGGGCGAATTCCTTTAGGAAAAGCGAGCGGGCGGCTTGTGCAACTCTCATGTGTTTCTCACTCGAAGATCGCTTCGATCTGCTTGCCAAGGAACAACCCCACAAGCGGCAGGATGACGAGGCTCTGGATACGGACCAGAGTCATGATGCGATTTGGGTTGATGCCCTGCTCCTGCGTGACCTTGGCTTTTTCATAGCGCCAGCGCAGCGCCGGATAAAGCGTACGGTTCAATATGGCCAGCTCAAGAATGCCGATCGCAAGGAAGATGATAGCGCCAACCAGACTGTAAAATGTCATGGCGCCCATCCGAATGCCACTAGCACGCCGGCGGTCAATACTACCCAGAACAGCGAGATGGGCAGGAACACTTTCCAGCCGAGGCGCATCAACTGGTCGTAGCGGTAGCGCGGCACGATGGCCTTCACCATGGCGAACATGAAGAAGACGAAGAACAGCTTCAGCAGGAACCACAGGATGCCCGGCACCCAGTTCAGCACCGGCACGTCGATGATCGGCAGCCAGCCTCCGAGGAAGAGGATCGTGGTCATCGCGCACATCAGGACGATCGCCACATACTCGCCAAGCATGAAGAGCAGATAGGGCGTGGACGAATATTCCACCATGAAACCCGCGACGAGTTCGGATTCCGCTTCGACGAGATCGAACGGCGGGCGGTTGGTTTCCGCCAGCGCCGAGATGAAGAAGATGATGAACATCGGGAACAGCGGGATGAAGTACCAGTCGAGGAAGGAGTTTGGCAGGCCCAGCATGGTGCCAAGCCCGGTCGACTGCGACATCACGATGCCGGTGAGGTTCAGCGTGCCGGCACACAGCAACACGGTTATGATCACAAAGCCGATCGAGACTTCGTAAGACACCATCTGCGCGGCGGAGCGCAGTGCGGAGAGGAAGGGATACTTCGAGTTCGAGGCCCAGCCGCCCATGATGACGCCATAGACGCCGAGCGAGGAGAGCGCGAAGAGATAGAGAATTCCGACGTTGATGTCGGAAATGACCCAGATGCCCCAGGAATCCCGCGAAACGGGCACCACAGCCCAGGACGCGAGCGCCAGCGTGGCGGTGACGAGCGGGGCAATCACGAAGATGCCCTTGTTGGCGCCGTCGGGGATCACCACTTCCTTGAAGGCGAATTTGAGGAGATCGGCAAAGGACTGGAACAGGCCCCAGGGACCGACCACGTTCGGGCCACGGCGCATCTGCACCGCCGCCCAGATCTTGCGGTCGGCATAAAGCAGGTAGGCGACGACGATCAGCAAGGCCGCCATGAAACCGAAGCTCACGACGATCCAGAACAGAAGTGCGGTGAAGATCTCGATCATGGGTTACTCCGCAGCCTCAAGTTTGCGGGCGTTCTTCACCGCCGAACATTCGGCCATGGTCTTGGAGGCCCGCGCGATGGGGTTGGTCATATAGAAATCCGTGATCGGTGAACGGAAGGCTTCACCCGACATCTGGCCTTCGGCCTTCGCGAGGTCTGCAAGTTCTGTGACGTCCGCTGCCGTGCGCTGGTCGAGGCGCATCAGTTGCGGGGCAACCTTGTACATGGCGGCGCGCAATTCGTCCAAGTTGTTCCACGGCAGCGTGGAGCCCAGCTGATCGGACAGCGCGCGTAAGATCGCCCAGTCTTCGCGGGCATCGCCCGGTGGGAATGAGGCGCGCTGCGTCATCTGCGGGCGGCCTTCGGTGTTCACGTAGGTCACCTGCTTTTCAGTGTAGGCAGCACCAGCAAGGATCACATCGGCGCGGTGCGCGCCGGCATCGCCATGCGAGCCGACATAGACGGTGAAGGTGGAGCCGAGGTTCGTGGTGTCGATCTCGTCCGCGCCAATCAGGAACAGCACGTCGAGTTCGCCGGCCCTCGCAGCCTGAAGCATCTGCTTCGTGGTCTTGCCGCCGCCGGTTCCGGGCAGCGCGCAGACATCGAGCGCGCCCACGCGGCCAGCAGCCGTGTGCAGCACGTTGAAGCCGTTCCAGCCATCTTTGATCACGCCGAACTGAGCTGCGGCCTTGTAGGCGGCGGCGAGAACGGCCGCGCCATCGGCACGGGCCAGCGCGCCTTGGCCGATGATGAACATCGGCTTCTGCGCCTGTGCGGGTGCATGCTCGGCAAGTTTTGCCAGCGTGTCGGTTCCGGCACCGAGATAGGCATAGGGATAAGTCAGATCGGCCTTCTCGCCGATGACGCCGATGGTGCAGCCGCCACGCACTGCGCGCTTGCGGATACGGGCATTCAACACCGGCGCTTCAAGGCGGGGGTTGGTGCCGATCAGCAGGATGGCATCGGCCTCCTCGATGCCGGCGATGCCGGTGTTGAAGAGATAGCCCGCACGGCCGCCGCGCTCGCCCAGCGGCGAACCATCCTGGCGGCAGTCGATGTTCTTGATTCCCAATTGATCCGCCAGCTGGCGAACCGAGAAGGCTTCTTCCGCACCCACGAGATCACCGAGTATGAAGCCGGCGCGCTCGGGCTTCGCCGCCTTCATCTTCTGCGCCACGCGCAGGAAAGCCTCGGGCCAGCTTGCCGCGCGGAGCTTGCCGAATTCGCGGACATAGGGGCGATCAAGCCGCTGCGCGCGAAGCCCGTCCCACACGAATCGGGTCTTGTCGGAAATCCATTCCTCGTTCACGTCTTC
>JBKJQU010000325.1:0-7488 GCA_046594995.1 Aestuariivirga sp. | reverse complement strand
GCAGCAGTGCCAGCAACGCAATAGCTAGAAGAAGGGCCCTCATCCGCCCTGTCGGGCACCTTCTCCCATGCTTTGCACGGGAGAAGGCACTTGCGGCTCCAGCCCCTTCTCCCGTGCCCGGGCTTGACCCGGGTATGGGAGAAGGTGCCCGACAGGCCGGATGAGGGCCCTTCTTCTAGCTATTGCGTTGCTGGCACTGCTGCCTCTCCGCCACCAAGCGAGTGAACATAGACTGTCAGCTGCTTGATCGTCGTGTCGTCGAGGCGCGTGGCCCAGCCGGGCATCACGCCGTGGCGGGGCTTCGTCACCTGTTGAGCCACCTCGCGGACAGTACCGCCATAGAGCCAGATCTTGTCCACGAGGTTGGGCGCGCCCAGTTCGGCATTGCCGATGCCGGCGTCGCCATGGCAGGCGGCGCAATTGTCGGCATAGAGTTGCTTGCCGGCCTCGGCCTGCGCTGCGTCGGCCTGCCCGCCGCCCAGCGAGATCGCGTAGTTGGAAACATTGACGATCTCATCGGGCTTCAGGATGCCATCGGCACCAAAGGACGGCATCTGCGAATCGCGCGTGTCGGCAGACAGCGTGTGGCGGATGCCATGCTTCAACGTGGTGTGGATGGTATCCGCCGTGCCGCCCCAGAGCCAGTCGTTGTCGTTCAGGTTCGGGTAGCCGGCGGAACCTGCCGCACCCGCGCCGTGGCACTGCACGCAGTTCACCTTGAAAGCTGCCGCACCGCCCGCACTCGCGAAGGCCAACATCGCGGGGTCCTTCAGGATATCCTCGACGCTTGCCGCTGCGATCTTGTCGAGCTGCGCCTTCTGGCCTTCCCTGGCCACGTTGACGCTCTCGGCGAGTTCACCGCGCGAGGTATATCCAAGCAGGCCCGGCGTGGCGGATGTGAGCATCGGCCAGGCGGGGTAGGCAACGGTGTAGGCAAGCCCCCAGATCACAGTGCCGTAGAAGGTATAGAGCCACCACTTCGGCAGCGGGGTATTCAGCTCCTTGATGCCGTCCCACTCGTGACCCGTTGTATCCGTGCCTGTGACTTCGTCTTTTTCAATATTCGTTGCCATCGGATTAGTCCTCGGAACCGTTCTTGAGAGGGATGCGCGCGGCGTCTTCGTAATGGCTCCGGGAACCGGGGCGGAAGACGAAAAGAGCCATTGCGACAAAGAAGGCGAAAAGGGAGACAAGGCCCCAGCTGTCCGCGAATTGCCGCATGATGTCGTAGGTGCTCATCAGCGCGGCTCCAGTTCGGTCTTGAAGGTCGTGAAGTCGACCAGCGTCCCCAGCATCTGCAGATAGGCGACAAGAGCATCCATCTCGGTGACCCGGGTTGGATTGCCATCGAAGTCACGCGCCTGCGCCTTCGGATAGCGTTCCATCAGGCCGTCGGCGTTCGCGCCAGTGGCCTGCGCCTTCATGTCGGCCTCGGCGTTGTCGATCATCTCGCTGTTGTAGGGAACGCCCACCATGGCATTAACTTTCAGGTGCTGGCCGAAGCCTTCGACCTGGACGTCCTTTTCATAGAGGAAGGCGTAGCCCGGCATCACCGATTCCGGCACCACGTTGCGCGGGTTGGCCAGGTGCTCGCGCTGCCAGTCGTCGGAGTAACGGTTGCCGACGCGCGCGAGATCCGGACCCGTCCGCTTCGAACCCCACTGGAAGGGGTGATCGTACTGGCTCTCGGCCGCCAGGCTGTAATGGCCGTAGCGTTCCACCTCGTCGCGGAACGGGCGGATCATCTGGCTGTGGCAGGTGTAGCAGCCTTCCCGGACGTAGACATTGCGCCCGGCGAGTTCCAGCGGCGTGTAGGGCCGCATGCCCTCGACCTTCTCGATCGTGTTCTGGAGATAGAACAGCGGAGCGATCTGGACGAGGCCGCCGACGGTTACCACGAGGAAGCTGAAGATCAGCAGCAGCGTGGCATTCTTTTCGATGACTTCGTGCTTCATGGCACCAGAATCCTTTTGCTTATGCCGCCGCGGAGATGACGCCGACGTTCTGCGTCACGGGGTTTCTGCCCCACACTGTGCGGTAGAGGTTATAGACCATGATCAGCGCGCCCAGCAGGAACAGGCCGCCGCCGAAGGCACGAATGACATAGTAGGGATGCATCGCCGCCACGGTCTCCGCGAAGGAGTAGACGAGGAAGCCCTGGTCATCGTACTCGCGCCACATCAGGCCCTGCATGATGCCCGACACCCACATGGCGGACGCGTAGACCACGATGCCAAGGGTGGAGAGCCAGACATGCCAGCTGACGAGACGGAGCGAGTAGACTTCCTTCTGGCCCCAGAGGCGCGGGATCAGATGATACATGCAGCCCATCGAGATCATGCCGACCCAGCCCAAGGCACCTGAGTGCACATGGCCGATGGTCCAGTCGGTGTAATGCGAGAGCGAGTTGACGGCCTTGATGGACATCATCGGGCCTTCGAAGGTGGACATGCCGTAGAAGGCGACCGAGATCACCATCATGCGCAGCACGGGGTCCGTGCGGAGCTTGTCCCAGGCGCCAGACAGCGTCATCAGGCCGTTGATCATGCCGCCCCACGAGGGCATCCACAGCATGATGGAAAATACCATGCCAAGCGTCTGCGCCCAGTCGGGCAGGGCCGTATAATGCAGGTGATGCGGACCGGCCCAGATATAGAGGAAGATCAGCGACCAGAAGTGGATGATCGACAGGCGGTAGGAATAGACCGGACGGTCAGCGCGCTTCGGGATGAAGTAGTACATCATGCCGAGGAAGCCGGCGGTCAGGAAGAAGCCAACGGCGTTGTGGCCGTACCACCACTGTGTCAGGGCATCCTGCACGCCCGAGAACACCGAGTAGCTCTTCGAACCGAAGACCGAGACGGGGATCGACAGGTTGTTGACGATGTGCAGCATCGCGATCGTCACGATGAAGGCGAGGTAGAACCAGTTCGCCACGTAGATGTGGGGTTCCTTGCGCTGCAGCAGCGTGACAAAGAACACCAGGAAGTATGCGACCCAAACGACGGTGAGCCAGAGATCGACGTACCATTCGGGCTCGGCGTATTCGCGGCCCTCGGTGACGCCCATCAGATAGCCCGTGGCGGCGAGCACGATGAAGAGCTGATAGCCCCAGAAAACGAACCACGAGAGATTACCAAGCGCCAGCCTGGTGCGGCAGGTGCGCTGGACGACGTAGAACGAGGTGCAAATCAGCGCGTTGCCGCCGAAAGCGAAAACCACGGCGGAGGTATGCAGCGGCCGGAGCCTGCCGAAGTTCAGCCATTCGATGTTGGTGAGGAGATCGGGATAGGCGAGTTGCAGCGCCACGACGAGACCGACCAGAAAGCCCACAACCCCCCAGAATACCGTGGCGATGGCGCCAAAGCGCACGACCCCATCGAGATACCCCGTCGTGTTGTCGGCTGCGGGCTTTCCCAAGCCCCGCGCCTTGAAGATCAGCGCGAGGATCGCAGCGCCCGCGAAAATGAACATGTGGACGGCAAACGGCATGTCTTCTGCCTTTGCGCCCATCGTAATAGCAAGAATGGCAAGCAGGACCCAAAGCCCCATTTGCACCAATGAACCAGTCCCCGTTGGAGACCCTTTCGCCACTTGCATACTAGCCCCCATGAGAGACCCCCTTTCAAAATAGCGTTCGTCACAACGAATGCTTGCAAGTGAGCTTCGGGGCCTTGACATGGATCAATCGGATAGGGGTGCGGAGTCCCGTCTTTGGTTGAATGTACTGCTCAAACATGCTTGATTTTCAGGCACTTCGCGCCGATCATGATAATTGTGATCGGAGAGTGGACGATACTGGCCGTAGGCCTTCTCTACCTTGGCGCGCTTTTTGGCGTGGCAACCTATGGCGACCGTATGGCCAGGCAATGGAACGCGCGCTCAGGCCGGCCTGCCATTTATGCCCTGTCCCTTGCGGTTTATTGCACGTCCTGGACCTATTTTGGCAGCGTCGGCATCGCCTCTCGGAACGGCCTCGATTTCCTGCCGATCTATCTGGGGCCGATTCTCGTCTTTGCGCTGGGCTGGCGGCTGTTGCAGTCGATCGCCGACATCACCAAGCGGCACAACATCGCCTCGATCGCCGACTTCCTGTCCGCGCGCTACGGCAAGAGCGAGGCGCTCGGCGCGCTGGTTGCCGTCATCGCCGTCATCGGAATCGTTCCCTACATCTCAATTCAGCTGAAGGCTGTCGCCACCTCTCTCCAGGTTCTGATTGCAGAGCCGGAGTGGTCGCGCGACATCCTGAGACCCGTCACCGGACTCGATGGGCTGTCGATCATCGTCGCCGTCATCATGGGCACTTTCGCCATCCTGTTCGGTACAAGGCACATCGACACGACCGAGCACCAGGACGGGATGATTCTCGCGATTGCGGTCGAATCGCTCGTGAAGCTCGTGGCCTTTGTGGCGGTTGGCGCTTTCGTGGTCTTCGGCATGATGGGGGGTATCGGGCCGTTTCTCGATGCCGCCGCCGCGGCGCCGAAAGTGTCCGAGCTGTTCTCGCGCGGCCTTGATGGCGGGCAATGGCTCACCATGACGCTTCTCGCGGCCTTTGCGGTTGTTCTGCTGCCGCGCCAGTTCCATGTAGCGGCGGTGGAAAACTCCAGCCGGAGCGAGATCCGCCGTGCGGCATGGATATTCCCCGCCTATCTCATCGCCATAAATCTCTTCGTCATCCCCATCGCGATTGCCGGGCTGATCCTCCTGCCGCCGGGAACCGATGGCGACAGCTTCGTGCTGGCGCTTCCGGTCAGCGCCGGCAATCAGGCCTTCGCGCTTGTGGCATTCCTCGGCGGGCTTTCGGCCTCGACTGCGATGGTCATCGTCGAATGCATCGCGCTTTCGATCATGGTCTGCAACAATCTGGTGGTTCCGGTGCTGCTGAGACGGCGCGGCGAGCGTTCGGCCCTCCACAAGGACATGGGCGAAACGCTCATCCTGATCAGGCGCTGGGCCATCGTTGTCGTCCTGCTGCTGGCCTATGCCTATTACCGGATGATCGGCACCTCGGCGGCGCTGGGGCAGGTGGGTCTCCTGTCGTTTGCGGCCGTGGCGCAATTCGCACCTGCCTTCTTCGGCGGCCTGGTTTGGCGCAGGGCCACCGCGCGCGGCGCCATGTGGGGCATCACCGTTGGCTTCCTGGTCTGGATATACACGCTGCTCCTTCCAACCTTTGCCGATGCCGGCTGGATTGGCCGCTCCTTTCTCGAGAACGGTCCCATGGGCATCGGCCTCCTTCGTCCGCGCGAACTTTTCGCCATGGAGTTCAATCCTCTTACCCATGGCGTCATCTGGAGCCTGCTCGCCAACGTCACGGGCTATGTCGCAGGCTCGCTGATGCGGCCGCCCACGCCCATCGAGCGCGTGCAGGCCACAAGCTTCGTCGCGCGCGACTCCCAGTCCGGCACCGGCACCGGTTTCAAGCTATGGCGGACGGCCGTCACCGCCGGGCGGCTCGAGGATACCGTCGCCCGCTATATCGGGGAGGAGCGGGCGCGCGCCGCCTTCGAGGGCTTCCGCGCCCAGAATGGCAGCATCGGTTCGCGCGGCAGCGAGGCTGACGTCAGGCTCATCCGCTTTGCCGAGCATCTGCTGGCCAGTGCCGTGGGTGTTGCCTCCGCGCGCCTCGTCATCGCACTGATGCTGGAGCGGCATTCGACGCATGCGCGTGGCGCCATGAAGCTGCTGGACGATGCCTCGGCGGCGATCCAGCACAACCGCGACCTGCTGCAATCAGCCATCGACAATGTGGACCAGGGCCTCGCCGTGTTCGAGCCCGGCATGACGCTGATCTGCTGGAACAACACGCTGCAGGAATTCCTGGGCCTCAGCAGCGACCTCAACCGCGTCGGCGCGCCGATGACGGAGATCGTGAGCGCCTTCCTGTCGCGCACCGAAAGCAGCAAGGCGGCAACGGATGACCGCGTGCAGCGCCTTGCCATCACGCATGAGGTGTTCCGGGAAAAGCGCACCGATACGGGGCAGGTCTTCGAGATCAGGTCCAGCCCGATGCCCGATGGCGGCGTCGTCATCACCATCATCGACGCCACCGAAAGCGTGCTCGCTGCAGAGGCCCTGCAACGCTCGAACGAATCGCTCGAACGCCGCGTCATCGAGCGCACTGCCGAACTTACCCTGCTTAATGAACAGCTTGCAGTGGCGAAATCCGAAGCCGATGCGGCGAACCTGTCGAAGACGCGATTCATCGCGGCCGCGAGCCACGACATTCTGCAACCACTTAACGCCGCGAGGCTGTTCACGTCGTCGCTTGTCGAGCGGATGAAGCGCAGCAAGGACGGCGAACTCGTCCGCAACGTCGATTCCTCGCTCGAAGCGGTGGAGGAAATCCTCTCCGCGCTGCTCGATATCTCGCGGCTCGATGCGGGCGCGATGAAGGCGGAGGTGGCACCCTTCCGCATCGACGACATTCTTCATGCACTGGCGCTGGAGTTCGCGCCCGCCGCGCGCAAGCGCGGGCTGAAGTTCACGGTTGTGCCGTGCAGGCTCACGCTGCAGTCAGACCGCAAGCTGCTCCGCCGCGTGCTGCAGAACCTCGTCTCGAACGCTATCAAGTACACAAGGGAAGGCCGGGTGCTGATGGGCTGCCGGCGCCATGGCAACATGCTGCGGATCGAGGTGCATGATACCGGCCCCGGCATTCCGGATTCGAAGCTCGATGTCATCTTTCAGGAGTTCCAGCGCCTGCAGAGCGATGGCGATGGCACGACGGGCCTCGGCCTTGGCCTCTCGATTGTAGAGCGCATGGCCAAGGTGCTGGAAAGCCCCATCATCGTCCGCTCGCAGCCGGGCAGGGGCTCGCTGTTCGCAATCGACATTCCCATCGCCTCGGTGAAACAGGCTGCCAGCATGCCGAAGCAGCGGAAGATCCAGCCACCCGCACTGGCAGGCACCTTCACGGTTCTGGTGATCGACAATGAGAAATCGATCCTCGAAGGCATGGAGCTTCTGCTCACCGGCTGGGGCAACACCGTTCATACCGCATCGGGCAAGGCCGAGGCGCTTGCTGCGCTGAAATCGACCAATGGCAAGATCGACATGATCCTTGCGGATTATCATCTCAACAACGAAGACGGGATTTCAGTGATCCGCGCGCTCAGAACGCAAGCGCGCCGCCCGGTTCCCGCCGTACTTATCACCGCCGACCGCACGCCCGCCGTGGCCGATATGGCAGTGGCGCATGATGTTCATCTGCTGCGGAAGCCCGTGAAGCCCGCGGCGTTGAGAGCCGTCATGTCGCACGTCGCGATCAGGGCGGAAGCGGCGGAATAAGGATTTACACTCTCAAATGTCATCGCCGGATTTATTCCGGCGACGCATTGCAGGCAGCAGCTCACGTACCTATTCCCATACTTGTCATCCCCGCACTTGTTGCGGGGACCCATAGTGCTTCACATTCTACTATTCAGCGTGTGGACCAATGGGTCCCCGGAATAAATCCGGGGATGACATCAACTAACAGGCGGT
>JBKJQU010000255.1:0-3748 GCA_046594995.1 Aestuariivirga sp. | reverse complement strand
ATCCGATGTCAGGTTTCAGCATGGCAAAACTTGCCTTGCCAAGCCCTGATTTGCCAAGCCCTGACCGGAATCTGGGCCTGTCTGCTTGGCTTCAAGCAACACACCAGCGGTCAATTGACCGCCGGTTGCCCTAGCGCCACTGCTTCTCCTCGACGGTCCATTGCCCGCCCGGCAGCTTGCCCTTCTTGAGGAAGGCGTTCACGACGTTTTCGAGGACTTTCGATGCACTGTTGTTAAAACCATTGGCCGGCAAGGCCTGC
Organism: Aestuariivirga sp.; assembly: GCA_046594995.1. Lineage (GTDB taxonomy): Bacteria > Pseudomonadota > Alphaproteobacteria > Rhizobiales > Aestuariivirgaceae > Aestuariivirga. The sequence continues at coordinate 3,488 of JBKJQU010000255.1, read as the reverse complement.
CCGTAGGCGATCGAGCCCGTACAGAACACAGCGCCGTTGTTGGGTGCGGGAAAATAGGTCATGTCACCGCGGATGCGATAGTCGAGCGAGCCCACCAGACCGGCATAGGCGTAGAGCAGTTCCTCCGTGACCAGCACATAATTGTCCGAATGACCGCCGGACGAAGCAATGATCTTGGTGTGCGGCGGCGTCCCTAGGCTGAGATCATACCGATCGAGCTCGATACCCGCCGCACCCCCATAGGCAAGACCCTGGTCTCCTATGATTTCGCCCTCCACGCCCTTGGTGATCCAGGACACGGTCCGGTGCCAGGCATCGGGCATCTTCCTGTACGGCGTCGACGTTTCAAAACCTTCGGCGATGAAGCCCACACCGGTGAGTTTTTGCGGTGCACGCCCGCGATTCCGCCACAGACCGCTCTTCTCGCCTGTCGTCTGCAGGTAATGTTCACCGGGTTTGGCCGCCCAGGCCCGCATGCCTGAGTCGAGCTTGCGAACCTCCATGCAGGCTGTGTCAGCAGGGTCAAAGCCGATGACCCAGTAATAGCCGTTGCCGCCCATGTAGATCAGCCGCCCACCCTCAGCCACGTAGTCTTCCTGCGCATCGAGCATGGGCTCCGAGACATATTCAGGATGCGTTCCCGTCATCATGCAGGCATAGGGGCTGATCGCTGCAAGGCCTTCGCGATGAAGGTCCTCGTCGGTGATGAAGTCGCACTCGTATCCCATCTTGTCGATCCAGGCGACGATCGAGAGATCGGCCGGGAACTGCCAGGTGATCCCCATGCTCGACATGCGATACTTGGGGCGCATGTTGACGATCGGCCTACGGAACGACGTGAAGCACACCCCGGCGCCATCCTCATAATGGTCATAGGTCGACAGGCCATATTCCCGGTGCTCATAGGTCTCGACGTCGAGATCGGTGACGACAGGCGGCTGTCCCGTCATCGGTTGCACGATATGGGCGTCAAAGCTCAGGCTCTCGTTGCCATAGGCGAGGTAGCTCGCGGTCGGCACCAGGAAACACAGCTTGCCGCCGGGCGTCACGGCCCGCACGACGAAGACGATATACTCCTCCGCAATGCTGACACCCGGACCCACGCGAAGCCTGATGGCATAGATGCCGCTCTTCAGCGTCTTCGGGATGACCATGCGCCTGGTTACCTCCCAGCCGCAATCCGTGACAGTGTCGGTATGAAACTCGATGCCGCCATATTGCTCCGGCGCAAGGCGGAAGCAGTCATCCTTGCCGTTCCAGTTCCAGCCCGTCATGCAGCGCACGGGGTGGTTCACACCCTTCGCATGGAGCTTGTGCGGTCCGGCGTCGATCACCGTATGGCCAATGCCGCCGGCGGTGTATCCCGCCGCCGTGTCCCAATAGGCGAGGATCTTGTCCGCGGGCGGCATGGCGCCAAGCCTGCATTCATCGAGCTCAGCGCGTGACAGCGCGCCCTTGCACATGGCGGGGCGGTCCACCTTGCCGGCATAGAGGTCGTTGACGAAGGTGCCGCGCAATTCGTGGGCATCAAGGGCGCCCGCAATCAGGAACGGTATGCCTTCGCCATTCACATGCCTGAAGCGGAAGCGCTGCACGACATGGGTGGCATAATCATCGGGAACGACACGGCCGTAGAGTGAATTATACCGGTTCACCACGCCTTCCTGGTAAAGCTCCGCCCTGCCAGTCTTGGGGTCATAGGAGGCGGCGACGAAATACCAGACATGCGGAAGGATCGGCAGTTCGCCGGAAACGTAATCGACTTCCTTGCCGTCGCCCACCCAGAACTCGAGGTTTCCGGATGGATTGATGCCTAGGGCAAAGCCCTTGTTCCGCAACGTATCCCAGCGGCCCATGATGGTCTGGCGGCGCCCGGCCTGCGACAGGGTCGGCCAGACATAGGCCATGAGCGTCAATGGTCCCTCCTCTGCCAGCACGCCCGTGGGGTCGTCCACTTGCAGATAGCTGCCAAGCTGGGTGAACTGCTTCTTGACTGGCCAGGTGCCGTTGACCGGATCGTCGATCTCCACCTCAATATGGCCCGGACCTGCTTCATGGGTATCGCCGTGGATCAGCCGCACAAGCTGTGCGCTGGTTTCGTTCGTGCCGTCGGCGTTGACATGGAAGGCGATTTCCTCCCCCGGGCGCACTGAAAGACGGTCGGCGTATCCGAAGATTTTCTGCTGGGCCATTACTGCTTTCCTGTCAGGTCACTGATGTGCCGGAGCAGCACGCCATGGCGCGCCTCTTCCAGCGAAGCGAAGCAGGCCTCGCCCAAATAGCTTGGCGCCACGCCGCGGCGGCCGGTCATCGATACGATGCGGAACGTGCCGTCAGCCTCCGCCTTCACCGCGTACTGCTCCGGCAACGGGCGGCGCTGGCACCACGCCAGAAGCCGCGTCAGCGGCTCGCTTTGATGACCGTAGGGTTTGCGCCGGTGCTCCTCGATCAGATCATCGCTGATCACCGTGAGCAGATAGGCCCGTGTCATCCGGTCGAACATGTCGCGCACGTCCAGGTCGGAGTCCCTGCGCGAGGTTGGGCCTGGTTTGGGGTTAGCCATCGCTCACGACTCCATCAGGTCATGGACGCGGCGCATGAACACCCCGTGATAGGCCTCGTCGAGCGTTGCGAATTCGCGGTCGTCCACAAGCCGCGGAGAAACGCCGCGCATGCCGGAAAAGGCGATGATCTTGTAGGGGCCGTGCGTCCCGGCCCGGTGGAGCGCGTATTTGTCGTCAAGTTTAGCCCGGCGGAAATGAAGCAGCACCCGCTCGAGGGCCTCGCTGTGCTGTCCCAGCGGCTGCCTGCGATGCTCCTCAATGATCTGCGGCGAGATCAGGGTCTTGAGATAGTCGCGCTGCATCTTGTCGAAGCGCTGGAAATAGATCGTGTCCTTGTCGCTGATCTCGGTTGCTTCCTCGGGCAGCACTTCGCCGCCCTTTTCGGCCCTGGTCGAGCGCCACTCGCCGCGCTTCTTCGAGCGCCAGGCCGCGAACTGCTTGCGGATGCCGAAATAGCCGTTGTTGAGGAACAGCACGACCAGCAGCATGGCCATGCCGATCCCCACATAGCGCCATGAGCCCCACTCGATCAGCACGTCGCGCATGAAGATCACGATCAGCGTGCCAAGCACGGCGCCTTCGGCCTTGCCAATCCCGCCGATCGTGATCATGGCGAGGCCCAGGAGCACGGTGTTGAAATCGAAGATCGCATAGGCAACGCCACGGTACTGCGCCGCGTAGAAGCCGCCGATGAAGCCCATCGCGATCGAGGTCAGCATGAAGATGGTGATGCGCGCACGCTTGTAGTCAACGCCGCAGGCCGCCGCGAAGGCCTCGCGCTTCTCGGGCGCCATCCGGAGGACACGCCCAAGCTGCTTGCCGTTGATGAAGCGGAAGAGGAAGAGAGCCGCAAACATCACGCCGAGCGAACTGTAATAGGCGACCACGGATTGCGTCATCGGCGCCCAGGCTTCGTAAATGAAA
>JBKJQU010000197.1:0-3850 GCA_046594995.1 Aestuariivirga sp. | reverse complement strand
GCCACCAGCATGATGCGCGCGCCAAAACGGTCCGCCATGTTTCCGGCCACTGGCGAGAACACCGCCACCATGATCAAGGCCACCGACTGGCCGGAGCCGATGAAGGTCTTGGACCAGCCCAGCGTGCGGGCCCATTCGTCGGTCATGATCGAGACGGACTGGCGGGCCGACATGACGATAGCGAGCGTGGCAAAGCAGAGCCAGACGATAACCCAGGGATTGATGCGCGGCTTCGCCGTCATGGCGTCACTTCCGTCCAGCTTGCATCCCAGAATGTGGCGGGCGCTTTCGTCATGGTGTGCCAGGCGCCGAGCCGGGGCATGTCGATGTTCACGTTTCGGCTACGCGATGCAAGCTCGGCCTTTGCAGCGCCGATGATCGCCGGATCGGTCAGAAGTTCGACCGCCGCCATGGCAAGGGCTTCCGATGCCATCAGCGCGCCACGGTGGCCCGCGCTATGGCCCGATAGCGCCGTCCATGCCCAGTGATGGATCGGCACCTGTTCCGGGTAGGCCCAGTTGACACGGCCAAGCGGAATGCGCCAGCTCACTTCGCCGTCGTCCTGGCCATAGTAGTCGGCATCGTCCTTATAGAGCTTGAGACCCCGATCGAGCGTGAAGGTTTCGCCCGGAGAGGCCGCGGCACTCAAGCTGCGCATGAATGAGATCTCGTCATCCGTCCACTTTGGCGGGCCGACCTGCTCAAGGCAGACCTGCAGCACATTGGCCAGCGCATCATTGGCGAGATAGCCCCGGCATTCGGAGATGAACTGCTCGCGGAAACCGCAATTGGCTTGCACAGCGGCAGCACGGCAGGCCCCGGTGATGAGGCCATGGGCGCGGCGCGCTTCATCCAGCCCGACATTGCGGCAGGTGATCCACAGCCGCGTCTCATCCGGCGTGATCGAGGGCATGATGCCGGCAATCCGCAGCACATGCTTCACCGAAACGCCGGGGCACGATTGCGCGATCGCCGCATGGATGGCGCGAACGGCGTCTTCCGCCGCGTTCAGCGCATTGCGCGGGCCTGCCTTGCCGCCGTGGCCCGCCTCGCCGAGGAACACATATTCCGTTGTCACCATCGCCTGGCAGGGGCGCGAGACAGCACCGTTCTGATAGTCCCCATGCGAGGTGAGGATCGCATCGAACCCGTCGAACACGCCCTGTTTCAGCAGCGCAACCTTGCCCCAGAGGATTTCCTCCGCCGGACAGCCGATGACGGCGATCTCTCCGCGAAGGTTCAGGCTTGCGGCGGCGATGGCCGCGGCGGTGTTGGCAGGTCCGATATGGTTATGCCCGCAACCATGGCCTGCAACCTGACCCGTAGGCGCGCGGCCGCACTTCACCTCGTTGGCCAATCCCGGCAGCGCGTCATATTCCGCAAGGATCGCGATGCGGGGGCCGGTGCCCGAGCCCTTTCGCGCCACGAAGGCCGTCGGAATTCCGCCTGCTCCGCGCGTCATTGTGAAGCCATGATCCTCCAGCCATTGGCACAGGGCCTCGGCGGAGCGCGCCTCCATCCCCGCCAGTTCCGGCATGTGCCAGAAGCTGTCGAAGGCCTTCTCAAGATCGGGTCTGATGGCGCCCCATGCCGCGCGCGCCGCCGATCGGGTTTCTGCCGTGTTCATCATGCCCGCCACACTCGCCAAAACCACTGGCCTTTTCAACGGGTTTTCCCATATAAGCCCCATCATGACAGAGGCCTCAGCCATGCATTTCCGCAAAATGAACGGGCTCGGCAATGATTTCGTCGTGTTCGACGCGAGGCTCAAGCCACTTGCGATGACGGAAGACAAGGCCTGCGCCATTGCCGACCGCAAGACCGGCATCGGCTGCGACCAGGTGATCGTACTCGAACCCTCGGCCCGAGCCGACGTCACCATGCGCATCTGGAACAATGAGGGCATGGAAGTGGAAAGCTGCGGCAACGCTTCCCGCTGCATCGCCGACCTGCTGTTCGACGAGCAGAACAAGACGATCGCCACCATCGACACCAAGGGCGGCTTCCTTGTGGCGAAGAAGGGCGGCGACAAGCTCGTGACCGTGGACATGGGTGCACCGCGCTTCGACTGGCAGGATATTCCATTGTCGGAGAAATTTCACGATACGCGCTATATCGAACTCGCCGTCGGCCCGGCAGATGCGCCCCTCATTCATTCGCCCTCCGTCGTCAACGTCGGCAATCCGCATTGCATCTTCTGGGCCAAGAGTCTCGACGTCGTCGAACTGGCCAAGGTCGGGCCGATGCTGGAGCATCATCCGCTGTTTCCCGAACGCTGCAATATTACGCTCGCCCGCGTCGATGCGAAGGACCATGCGGAAATCCGCGTATGGGAGCGCGGTGCGGGCCTCACCAAGGCCTGCGGCACCGCCGCCTGCGCCGTGATGGCTGCCGGCTTCCGCCTGAAAAAGTTCAACCGCCACGCCACGATCACGCTGCCGGGCGGCGATCTCATGATGGAAATCCGCGAGAGCGACGGCCACATCATCATGACCGGCCCCGTGACATATGAGTTCGAGGGCGAGCTTCCGCCTCATCTGGCGGTGTAGGCATGACGGCTGCGGAATTCGTCACCTTCGGCTGCCGTCTGAACACCTACGAATCCGAGGTGATGCGGAACCACGCCGAAAAGGCGGGTTTAGGTAATGCCATCGTCTTCAACACCTGCGCGGTCACTGCGGAAGCCACACGCCAGGCGCGGCAGGCGATCCGGCGCGCCAAGGCCGACAACCCGGATGCGCAGATCATCGTGACGGGATGCGCGGCACAAACCGATCCGGACATGTTCGCGAAGATGCCGGAAGTCGACCGCGTGCTGGGCAACGAGGAAAAGCTCGCCGAGGCAAGCTGGCGGCGTGGAGCAAACGAACGGGTCTCGGTCTCCGACATCATGGCGGTGAAGACGGCTCGCGTTCAGATGATCGATGGCCTGAAAGAGCGTACCCGCGCTTTCGTGCAGGTGCAGAACGGCTGCGATCACCGCTGCACCTTCTGTATCATTCCGTTCGGCCGCGGCAACTCGCGCTCTATCGCGGCATCAGACGTGGTGGAGCAGGTGCGCCGCCTCGTGGCATCCGGCTATTCCGAAGTCGTGCTGACCGGCGTCGATCTCACCTCATGGGGAGCAGACCTCGACGGAACGCCGAAGCTCGGCAGCCTGTCCTCCCGCATCCTGCGCATGGTGCCCGAGTTGAAGCGGCTACGCCTGTCGTCGATCGATTCGATCGAGGCCGACCCCGAATTGATGGACGTGATCGCCGGTGAAGAACGCATCATGCCGCATATTCATTTGTCGCTGCAGTCCGGCGACAACATGATCCTGAAGCGCATGAAGCGCCGCCATGCGCGCGAAGACTCGATTGCGTTTTGCAGCGAACTCCGCGCGCGCCGCCCCGGCATCGTGTTCGGCGCCGACATCATCGCAGGCTTCCCGACAGAAACCGATGAGATGTTCGCCAACTCGCTGAAGATCGTGGACGATTGCGGGCTCACCTATCTGCACGTTTTTCCGTTCTCGCCGCGCCCCGGCACACCCGCCGAGCGCATGCCGCAGCTCGAGAAGGCAATCATCAAGGAACGCGCCGGGTTGCTGCGGGCCAAGGGCCAGGCGCAGCTCGACAGCTTCCTCGCCTCGGAGGTTGGCGCCATGCGGCAAGTGCTGGTCGAAACCGAAATCATGGGACGCACGGAGCATTTCGCGCAGGTGAAGTTCCAGAGCCGCATGTCGCCCGGCGCCATCGTCAGGGCAGAAGTCACGGGTCATGGGCCGTCGCATCTTGAAGCAAGGCTCGCGGCATGAGTTTTTTCAAGAAGCTGTTCAACCGCGTCATCGGCAAGAAGGAAGAAGAAG
>JBKJQU010000171.1:0-4595 GCA_046594995.1 Aestuariivirga sp. | reverse complement strand
ACGCAGAAGCTTGTCCGCGCGGTGATGGGCAACAACAACATCGACAATTGTGCCCGCATTTGCCATTCACCTACCCAGTTCGGCCTGACCTCGACGGTGGGCTGGGGTGCTGCCAGCCAGCATTTCGATTCGATCCTGCAGGCCGATGTCATCATGGTCGTGGGCGCCAACCCGACCGAAGGGCACCCGGTCTTCGGCTCGCTGATGAAGCGGCGGCTGCGGCAGGGCGCCAAGCTGATCGTGATCGACCCGCGCCGGACCGAGACCGTCCGTTCGCCCCATGTCGAGGCTGACGTGCACCTGGCGCTGCGGCCGGGGACGAACGTACTGGTGCTGAACAGCATTGCCCATGTAGTCGTGCACGAGGGGCTTTACCGCGAGGAGTTCATCCGCGCCCGCTGCGAGTGGGAGGAATTCCAGGGCTGGGCCGCGCTGGTCGGCGCAGACCGCTATGCGCCCGAAGTCGCCGGGCCCGAGGCGGGGCTTGATCCCGAAGACATCCGCCGCGCCGCACGGCTTTACGCGGGCGGGCCGAACAGTGCTGTCTACTACGGGCTTGGTGTGACCGAGCATTCGCAGGGCTCGACCGGCGTCATGTGCCTTGGCAACCTCGGCCTTGCGACAGCCATGTTCGGGCGCGAGGGCGTAGGGGTGAACCCCCTGCGCGGGCAGGGCAACGTGCAGGGCGGCTCATGCCTTGGGTCATGGCCGCATGTGTATTCGGGCTACCGCTTCGTTACCGACGACGCCACGCGCCTAAGTTTCGAGGCGGAATGGGGCGTGGGGCTGGACACCGAGCCGGGGCTGCGCCTGCCGAACATGTTCGATGCCGCCATGGCGGGCAGCTACAAGGGCATGTACATCATGGGCGAAGACCCGGTGCAGTCCGACCCCAACCAGTCGCATGTCATCGCCGCACTGAAGGCGATGGACTGCGTGGTCCTGCACGACCTCTTCCTGAACGAGACGGCGAAATACGCCCATGTCTTCCTGCCCGGCTCGTCCTCGCTGGAAAAGGACGGCACCTTCACCAATGCCGAGCGCCGGGTCAGCCGGGTGCGCAAGGTGGTAGAGCCGCTGGCGGGCCTGCAGGACTGGGAAGTCACCATGCGGCTGATGAACGCCATGGGATACCCCAAGACTTATGGCCAGCCGGGCGAGATCCTGGACGAGATCGCGCGGCTGACGCCCGCCTACCGCGGCATGAGCTTTGATCTGGTCGACCGCGTCGGCTCGGTCCAGTGGCCCTGTGACGAGAACGCCCCCGAAGGCACCGAGGTGCTGCACCGCGAGCGTTTTCCGCGCGCGAACGGCCTGGGCACCTTCATGCTGACCGAATTCGTGCCCACCCGCGAACGCACGAACGATCGCTTTCCGCTGTTGTTGACCACAGGCCGCATCCTGACGCAGTACAACGTTGGCACCCAGACGCGACGCACCGCCAACAGCGCCTGGCACCCCGAGGACGTCTTGGACATCCACCCTCAGGATGCAGCGCAGCGCGGCGTGAAAGATGGCGATCTTGTCACCATTACATCGCGCTTCGGCCAGATGCGCCTGCGCGCGCGGCTGTCCGACAAAGTTAACGGCGGCGTCGTCTACACCACCTTTCACCACGCCAAGAGCCAGGCCAACAACGTCACTTCCGACCTTTCGGACTGGGCGACGAACTGCCCGGAATACAAGGTCACCGCGGTCGAGGTGGCGCGCGTCGCGGCCACCACGGATCGCGTTGCCGCCCCGGCCGAGGCGACCGTCCGTCCCGAGCGCGTGCTGGAGCCCGGCGAATGACCGCAGCACCGCCCGACGCGCCGGTGATGGCGCTTGACCGGCTGGTGGCGATGGCCAACCAGATCGGCGACTTCTTTGCCCCCTACCCGCCGGAGCGGCGCGCCGAGGGCATCCGCAACCACCTGCGTACCTACTGGGACCCCCGAATGCGCGCAGCCCTTCTGGAGCTGATTGCAAGCGGGACCGACCTCCTGAGCCCGCATGTTGTCGAAGGCGCCCGGCTTCTTGAGGAACCGGCGGCGCAGCAGAAGGGCTACTACGGTCCGCCGAAGGCCTGAAGCGCACCGTCGATACCTTCCGTCGGCAACGGCGGGGAACCGGCTGCTCGACGGGTTCGAAGGCAATATGACTTCGTCCAAGTGGGCGGCGATTGCCAAATGCTCGCAGGACACGGCCAACCGCGACATCGCTGCGCTGCTTGACCTCGGTCTGTTGATTAAATTCTATAAAGACTGATAACTTCCTGTCTTCGGCTCAGCCCTTCGGCAAAGCAATCGGAAAGAGACCGCATTGAACAACCCAAACGCAGTTCTTATCGACCGCCATCCCGGCCGGTCTACCCAAACCATCGGCCTTGCCCTCGAGATCGGCACAGATCCGGCTCTCATCCACGAGCCTTCGGTTGGCGTGGTCGGCACCAAGGGTGACAGCCAGTGTTATCTTGGCGTTGCGGCCAAGGTTGAGGCCATTCATCAAGCCCTCAGGTCCCGCATCGGCACCGGGCCCGATCAGCTCAGATTTCGGCTGGTGCAGCCGGAATTCACCATCGCAACCTCAGACGGGATGCGCAACGGCACGCCAGAAATGCGCTACTCGCTGATCGGACGCGAGGTGACGCAAGATGCCTTGTGCGAACACTTCAGTGCAAGCGGCCTCGCCGGCACAATTGCCGTGGTCGCCTGTGACAAACCTCCCGTCGGCACACTTGCGGCGATGCTGGAGCACAACTTGCCGTCAATCATCATGTCGGATGGTCCGATCCACCCTGGCATTGATCCCAAGACCGGCGAAAAGCTGGATATCGTCAGCGCCTTTCAGGTGGCAGGCCATCCGGACCCAGAATACCGCCACCACATCGCCTGCCATGCCTGCCCTGGCTTTGGCAGCTGCGGCGGCATGTTCACCTATAACACCATGCAAACCTTCATAGGCGTGCTCGGCATGCAGCCCTTGCATATGGTGGCACCCCCGTCGGATGATCCTCGCCGGTTGACAGAGTTTCCCGATGAACTGGTCAGTCTGCTTGCCAAGATGATCGAGACGGATCTCAAGCCGCGCGATATCGTCGGGCGAGATTCCTTGCGAAATGCGACGATCGTCACCATGGCAATCGGCGGCTCTACCAACGCGCTTCTGCACGCGCCCGAGATCGCCCGTGCTGCTGGCTTTGCCGACTTCTGGAAGGACATCATCACACCCGAGGAGTTTAACCACCTCTCGCAGCACGTCGTCCCCGTACTGACGAATGCGCGACCGTATGGAAGATATTCCATGGTTGATATCGACCAGGCGGGTGGCGTGCAGATCATCGTGCGCGAGTTGCTGGAGGCGGGTCTGTTGAACGGTGATGTGCTGACCTGCACGGGCGAGACATTGGCGGAGCAGGTCGCTCGCCTTGGTGCCAAGCAGGCTGACGGTGTGGTCGTCTATCCGGTAAAGGCCCCATATAAGCCAACGGGCGGTCTGCGCATGCTTAGCGGCAACCTTTCGCCCGACTTTTCGGCCATCCTGAAGCTGGCCGGGGTTGAGGGCGGACTGGAAAACAACCTGTTCCGGGGCAAGGCGCGTGTGTTCGACGGTCAGCAGGCCCTTTTGGATATGTTGGACCAGACGCCCGAGGCGTTAGAGGACAACGACATGATCATCGTACGATATGAAGGTCCAAGCGGCGCACCCGGCATGCCGGAAATGCTGGACCCGACTGCGCGCATCACGACACTGTGCCGCGAGCGTGGCATCGTCATTGCCTTGATGACAGACGCGCGCTTTTCTGGCGGCTCGATCGGTCTTGTGATTGGCCATGTGGGGCCTGAAGCGGCGCTTGGCGGGCCGATCGCGTTCGTTGAGAATGGCGACGAGATCCTCGTGGACCTCAACACCAACGAGATCAACTGTACACCTCTGAACGACCCGATGATTCTGCACGCCCGCAAGGCAGCTTGGGAAGAGGCGGTAGCAAGCAACGGCGGCTTCCATCCAAGCTTGCCCGCAGCCGACACACGCTTGTTGCAGCGTGCGCGACACATGGCAGTCCCCGCCGTCCGAGGCGCGGGGCTGCACCCAAACCGCACCGTGTGGGTGCGCAACCCACGTGAAGCCACGCCCTCCGGCTTCACGCCGCATAACAAGTTTCGGTCTTCAATACCCAAGGAGCCTTGAAGCGCGTCGCCACAGTCTCGTCGGTTGATCGGCCCCTGTGTCAGGGAAGTTGTCTGCTGCTCTACTTTTCCTCTAATTGTCAGGTGGGCGGGATAGGAAGATGACTTGGGATATTCACCGGAGCGCAAGGCGGCGGTGCTGAAGCGGATGCTTCCGCCGAACAATGTGGCCCTTTTGCGCTTGTCGCAGGAGGAGGGCATTTCAGCCGCGACGCTGCACAAATGGCGGGCCGAGGCGCGTGGCAAGGGGCAGCTTCTGCCCGATGCCGATGCTGGCCCGGAGGGTTGGACATCGCGCGACAAGTTTGCGGCGGTGCTTGAGACGGCGGCGATGAATGACGCCGATCCGGGTGCTTATTGCCGCAAGCGCGGACTTTTCGCTGCCCAGATTCAGGGATGGCGGGTGGCGTGTGAACAGGTGAATGA
>JBKJQU010000013.1:0-4014 GCA_046594995.1 Aestuariivirga sp. | reverse complement strand
ACCTTCGTCGGGATCGAAATAGACGACCTCGGGACCGATTTCCATCGCGTGAGCGTTCTTTGCTGCCTGATGCGCGGCCTTGCGGTCGATGAATTTTTCCGAGCCTGCTCCCGGTATCTTCACGAAAAAGCGGCGGCGGCTGCCTTCGACCGTGATCCGCCAGTTGCCATTCATGATCCCGCCGACGAGTGGCGCATAGGTCAGGTCTTGCGCCTGCCATTGCGGCATACGCTTCAGAACCGCCTCGATCGTGAGCTCGGCTTCCGTCTGTGCGCTGCCAAGCGGCTTTTCAATCATCAGACCCGCCCCAGCTTTTCAGAAAAGCGCGGATCGCGGAAGCCCATGCGGGCACGCAGGAAGCGCCAGTCTCCGAACTTCAGGAATTCATAGGTCACCCGGCGCGACGTGCCCGCCAGCAGCGCGCCAATGAGGCCCCAGCGCAGGTCGTCGGCGATGCCGTAGAGCCACGCCCGGTTGAACAGCGCGCGGTCGTAACTCCCATGAAAGGCCTCGAAGCTTTCGACGGCGTCGCTTTCACTGTCGTGCGCTTCCAGAAGAAAGCCGCCCAGATCCTCGAAGGGATCCATGTCGCCGGCCAGATCCCAGTCGACGAGCCGGATCGATCCGTCGCGTCCGATCATCACGTTCGAGATGTTGCCATCGCCATGTGCTGGCACCTTGTCGATGCCCGATGCGCGTATGGCGTCCCGTGCCTCGTGAACGCTTGTGAGAAGCCATGCGATGTCTTCCGGCAGCGGAGCCGCGGCCGCCTGACACTTCGCGAGCAAGGCATCGACGTGGTCGAAGACATTGACGCCATGGCCCAGCGGTGCGGTGCGGTGGAAGCTCTTCTTCGCAGCGATCACCGCATGGCGCGTGGCGCGGTCCGCGAGGCGGTCCAGCGTTCCCGTGGTCCACCCGGTGGAGGGCGACAGGTCTTCCATCACCAGTGTGCGCGCGGCAACATCCGCTGCCGGGACCGAGGGGCCGAGCCCCGTGGCCGAGGCCTGTTGCGCGGCCTTGAATGTGGTGGAGATATCCGAATAGGTGTCCGTATCCTCGTCCATCACCTTGGCGAGGCAGGTTTCGCCGGTGGGCTTGCGGAGGCGCAGCAACGTGCCGTCAACACCACGCCAGCTTGGCGACGCGAGCACCGGAATGGCCGGCTCGGCCATTGCTTCAGCCCAGCCCGGACCTGCGATTCTTCTGGCGATATCCTCGACTGCGGCCGGCATGTTTCCCTCAACGCCGCAAATGCGAAATTCTCCGCAGGCGGCAGAGGGAGTGTGACGCAGCTGAACCCCAAGCGGTATGTCTCACAGTCCACAATCTCATTGCTGCAGGGCGACTGTGGCGCGAAAGGCTACGCAGCGATGAGGCGGCCTGATACAAATTTGGCCAGAATACTGTCATCGGCGGGATGCGACATGAATATTTCCGAGCTTGCGGGCCTCAACATCAGGACACTGACCGCAGCCTACAAGGCCGGGGTCATTTCGCCTGTTGAAGTCCTCGCAACGACGCTGGCTCATGTCGATCACGTCAACCCGCAAATCAATGCGCTGTTTCATGTCGCGAGTGCGGAAGCGATGGCGATGGCAAAGGCTTCCGAGGCCCGCTGGCGGCGCGGCGCACCCATTGGCGCGCTCGATGGCGTCCCCGTCACCATCAAGGACAGCATCAACATGGTGGGCTGGCCTTATTTCCACGGCGCAAGGCCCAATCGTGATCTGCCAGCCGCGCGCGAGGATTCGCCTCCCGCCGCGCGCCTGAAGGAAGCGGGTGCCGTAATCTTCGCCAAGACGGTGATGCCCGACTGTGGGCTCCTGGGCGCAGGTGTAAGCTCGTCTCATGGCATAGTCCGCAATCCCTGGCGGCTTTCCGCCAACACCGGCGGGTCGAGTGCTGGCGCGGGCGCGTCACTTGCAGCAGGTCTCGGACTGATGTCGGTGGGCTCGGATATCGCAGGCTCCGTCCGTCTTCCCGCCGGCCATTGCGGGCTTGCTGCGCTGAAGCCGACGCAGGGCCTCATTCCGCATCTCGCCTCCGACACGATGCGCTCCGCCGGCCCGATGGCCAGGAGTGTCGTCGACATCGCCGCCATGCTCAGCGTTCTGGCTTTGCCAGACAGCCGGGATTGCTGGTCACTGCCGCCGTCCGGCATCGATTATGCCAAGAATCTCGAGCGCGCCGTGAAGGGACTGAAGATCGGTGTGATGCTCGACATGGGCTTCGACCCGCGCCCGGTGCCCGAAGTGGTTGCGGTGGTGAAAGCCGCTGCACGCCATCTCGAAGATGCCGGGGCTCATATTTCCGAGGTTCCGCCACCCTTCGACTATGATGCCTATGACGCCATCGACCGCATCCTGCAGATCAGGGGCTATGCCGAGATCCAGTCCTTTGCGCCTGAGCGGCGGAGCGAAGTGACACCTGCCGTCTATAAGTGGAGCGTGCCAGGCGGCACCTACACCACGATCGATCATGCGAATTTCCTGAAATCCATCGCAGCTTCCCGCATGCGTATGGAGGCGCATCTCCGCCCCTTCGACTATGTGCTTTCGCCCGTCCTGCCCGTGGTCAATTTTCCAGCGGAATCGCCGGGAGCGGATGTTGACGTTCCGCTGCGCCATGCCAATTTCACCGCGCTGTTCAACCAGACCACGCAGCCCGCATCCGCGGTGCACCAGACGCTGGTCGATGGGCTGCCCGTGGGTGTTCAGGTGAGCGGCAAGCGTTTCGACGATCTGGGCGTGTTGCAGATCTCGCATTTCCTGGAACAGGCAAGAGGAGCTGTGGACTGGCCGCTGACGCCGCGCGCCTGAAGTGCCGCATATTATAGCATGACCTGCGCGCATGCGGGGTGTGCAGGCACTTGTCTATTGCCAAGCCTCCAGACTTGTTCCTAGTCTTGGCCAGCCAGCAAGGTGAGGCCATCCCATGCTCAAGGAATTCAACACCGACACCATCACGGCAACACGGCAGCTTCCGGCGTGGCGCGAGATCATGTCGGATGTCTATTACAGCGTCGACATCGTGCGCCCGGAGCAGGATTTACGGGGCAAGATCCGCGAAGTCGAAATAGATAACCTCTCGGTCACGAGGTTCGATTCCGACCATCAGCGGGTGCTGCGAACACGTTCGAAAATTGCTCAGGATCCGGACGATTCCTACGTCTTCATCATGCCGCAGCGCGAGAAAATGTTCTACAGCCAGCTAGGCCGCAGCGGTTTCGTGGCCGAGGGTGACTACATATTGGTCAGTACGTCCGAATTTTATGAGCTGTCCTGCCCGGACAACTTCATCAATTACACCGTAAAGTTGCCGGGCTCCCGGTTGCGCGAGCGCATCCCCGATATCGACGATCATCTGTGCTGCCGTTTCCCGATGAACCGCGAGATGGCGCAGATCGCCATCTGCCTTGCCACCAAGGCGGCGGCGACACTGGCATCGGCGCCATCCGTCCATGCCGCCGCGATCGCACGCCGGATCGAGGATTTCATCGGCATGGTGATCGAATGCGAGGACACCAGCGATGCGAGCCAGGAGAAGCGTGCCCGCTTCCTGCTGCGGCAGCGCATTTCGCACTATATCCGCAGCAAGGTCGAGGACCAGGACCTCAATCCCCGTGAAATCGCGGCGCGCCTTGGCATTTCCGTCAGTTACCTGCATCGCGTGTTCAACGAGCATGGCAGCACCGTATCGGCCTATATCATGGATCAGCGCCTGAACCTCGCCTACGAAAAGCTGGCGAGTTCGAACGGCCTGCGCACGACGATCGCCGAAGTCGCCTATTCGACCGGCTTCAAGAACCCGTCGCATTTCTGCAAGGCCTTCGCCACGCGCTATAACAAGGCGCCAAGCGACGTGCGCCCCAAGTCGGTGTAGCCGTTCTCAAGCGTCTCACCGCCCAGAGATAGTGGACTGTCAGACATTCCGTGCCTGAACTCCCGCCTGCATCATGACGGATATCCGCAGGGGGAGAGTGTTATGCAGATCCGCGCCTATTTCGAAGAC
>JBKJQU010000435.1:0-3849 GCA_046594995.1 Aestuariivirga sp. | reverse complement strand
GCAAAGGCGATGTCCGCTTTCTCGATCTGGAAGGGTTCAAGGCTTTCCGCGACGTTGGCCTGCGCGGCAGGTTGCCAGATGGGCGCGAGGACCCCACATGGCGCGGGCGCAATGGTGAGCGCAATGCGCTCTTCGCTGAACTCCTGATCACGACCGGGCTACGCTTGCAGGAAGCATCGAGCCTGATGGTGATGGAACTGCCAGATATGGCCGTCATTTCTGAGACGTCCGCCAAATCGGTCGCCTTCCGTCTGGCGGCCGCAACCGCGAAAGGGGGTCGCGGGCGCGATATCCGCCTGCCCGTCCGCGTGATCGAAGAGTTGCAGGCCCATGTGGGGATCGAGCGCGATGTCGCCCTTGGCCGCAAACTGCGAACCGGGCTTGGCCAAAGCGAAGATCGCGCAATTCCTGTCGCAGAGTATGAACATCGCGCGCTGCGGCTCGCACAATCCGGTCGTTCCGCACGGGTGTCGGTTGATCAGCTATCCGCCGCCGACCGGCACCGGCTGGTCGACGCGGCAACCGGAGCACCTTTGGCCTTATGGCTGACGGAAGACGGACGGCCGATGTCAATGGCGGCCTGGGAGGTCGTCTTCCTGCGGGCCAGTGCACGCTGCCGCGCGATGGGCCTGGCAGACATGCATGTCACGCCGCATATGCTGCGGCACAGCTTTGCCGTCCACATGCTGAACCTTCTCTTGCGCGAACAGATCGGCTGGGTGGCGGGCGAAGCCTCTCGTCCCTTCGGCCCGGCCTGGCGCAGGGTGATCGGCGATCCGCTTTTGAAGCTTCAGCGTCTGATGGGGCATGTGAGAATCGAAAGCACCTACATCTACCTTGATCATCTGGCCGAGGCCCAGGAGATCGTTGACGCAGCCGTCGGGGCCTTCGACTTCGGTCTGACGGCGAAGGAGGCGGCGCCATGAGTCGTGGGCGGCATGCCGCATTCCCGCCGCCAGCGACGAAAGATGAGCTTCCATCCCCCATCCTGATCGAGCCGCGCCGCTTTGCAGTGCCGACTGAGGACGGCAATCCTTTCGTCGTGGATCTGACCGCATGGCCGGCCGCGGCCTTCACCGCCGAAATAGCACCGCTGGTGCGGGCGCGCCTCTTGCGGATGGGCCCAAGCTTGATCCGGCGCTCGGTCCAGCGGCAGCTTCTCGGGCTGCGGCGGTTCTGGATCTTCCTGACCGAACAGGCCGATGTCCCAGTCCGGCTTGCGGATCTCACCGTTGCAATGATCGACGACTATGAGACCTGGCTGGAGCGGAGGGGTGGAGGCAGGATCCAACAGCGCCAACTCTTGGCGGCAGTGATTGGCGTTCTGCGGGCCGGCGCAGAGGATCACCCGGGTTTGCTGCGGCCGGAACTTCTGCCGCGCCTGCGCTTTCTTGGCCATGGCTATGTCGGCGGCAGCATCCCGCGTGATGCCTATGACGGCAGAATTGCTGAGGCGCTGAGGGGTGCTGCACGCAGACAGATCCTCGATGCCCAGAACCGTATTGCACTTGGCGGCAGGCTTCCCCCACATCCGTCGGCCGTCGCGGACTGCCCAAGATTAAGCGCCCATCACGACGCCGTCCTTGCCGAAATCGCCGCCTGCGGCCAGATCGAAACCCGGCACCCGGCTTTCAAACGCTTTGCCAATCTGGCCGGGCGACGAAAACTCGATATCGGTGTCGATGTGCCCCATCGCGGTTTCCATCTCGCAACGATGGATCTGGCAGCCTTCCTGATCCTCTTGTCGCTGGAAACCGGCATGGAGGCGGAGAGCCTGATCCGTCTCAAGGCGGATTGCCTGTGCAATGCCACAAAGGGTTACGTGGAAATCTCCTATCACAAACGACGGGCCCGGGGTGCGGAATGGAAGCGACTCAGGGTCAGGGATGGCTCGAGCGCGACGTCGGGCGGGTTGATCCGGCTGGCCATCGCCCTGACCGAACGGGCGCGGCGGCTTCTGGAAACGGATCGGCTTTGGGTTTTATGGACCCTCGCGGGGTTGCGGGCAGCCGACGAGGACATGAGAAAGGGCATCGACACCTTCGTAAAGCACCACGGGCTGACGGGTGACGACGATGCGCCGCTCCATCTGAATCTTTCCCGGCTGCGCAAGACGCAGAAGGCAGAGTGGTATCGCCGCACGGGCGGCCAGATGGAACAGTTCGCGATCGGCCACACCCTCGCGGTGGCGGCGCGGCACTATGCCGAAATCCCGGCCCTGGCCCATATCCATGACGCCGCCCTTGCTGATGCTTTCAACGACGCTCTGGACGCCGCACGGCTCGGGCCCGAGGCAGCAGCAAGCTCCGAGGCAAAACCGGGGGAAATACCCGGATCGGATGGGGCAGATGCGCGGCCTGATCCGCATCCCCAGGACCTTTGGCTTGCGCGCTGCGGCAACTTCTTTGCCAGCCCTTTCGGCGCGGAAGGCAAGCCTTGCCCGACGCCGTTCTGGGGCTGCCTCGAGTGCCGCAACGCCGTGATCTCCGAGGCGAAACTTCCGGCACTTCTCGCCTTCCAAAGCTTCATGGCCGACCAGCGTTCCGCGCTGCACGCCGAGGATTGGACGGCGAAGTTCGCAAGAGCCTATGCGCGGATCACCCATCAGATCCTGCCATCCTTCCCGCCGCAGGTCGTCGAGGCCGCGCGCGCCCTTGGCACCGCGGAGGATGGGACGCTGCTCTATCTGCCCGCCGAAGCGACCGCGCTATGAGACCGGAACCCTCCCCCGGACTGTACACGGCCTCCTCCATCCGGGACACCGAAGACATCGTGCTTGCGAGGCTGAAAATCACCGAAGGTGTGCCGGTCGAGACCCTGTCGCGGTTTGGTGACGACGTCTGGGACCTCAGCCCTGCCATCTTCCATGTGCCGGTACGTCCCGTGCAAGGCAAGGTTGACTTCACAGGGATCGACTGCACGGTCGAACGGTTGACGGCCAAGGAATACATCTTCGCCTGGCTCAACGAGCGCATCGCTGACCCAGCCGGGCGGCTGCAACCCTTGCAGGCACGCACCGCCCTCACCATGCTCCGCCAGTTCATGGCCTTCATGCACGGCCGTCAGGGGCGCTTCGCACCTGCCATCATCGATCAACCCTTGCTGGATGACTGGTTGGCATTCCAGACCAGCCGGCCGATCTTGCCGACTCAGGTGGCGGCCAGTCTGCGGCCAGCCTTCCAACTGCACCGGCTGGCCCGGTTCCTGACCCATGGCGGCCTGTCGTTCCTGCCCTGGAACGGCAGGGCCGCCTTCGCCGTTGCAGGCTGCCGCGGGCGCCCTTCGGAGAACCGGACGCCCCGCATTCCTGAACCTGTGATTGGCGCCCTCCTGCGCTGGTCGCTGCGTTATGTCGACGACTTCGCGCCGGATATCCTGGCCGGCCGGGTCGAACTCGACGGGCTCGAAGCTGCTGCCGCGACCGGCAAGCGTGCGCCCCGCGTCGCGCTCTGGACCGAGGACAGGCGAAGGGCCGGACGCGGCATTCCCGTCTGGAGCGTCCCGGAACAGATGGGTGGGATTTGCGGAATCAAGGCGCGGGTGCGGAATCCCGATGGGCCTGTCTTGAACATACAGCTCATCGCCTCCCGGATCTCCGCGCATCCGATCAGCCTCGTCCAGAACAAGGTGGTCTATCGCATGCTTCACGACGCGCTGAACGATCTTGGGCCCGAGCTTGGTGGCATGGACACAGCCATCAGCGTCCTTCCTGAAACCGGCCTGCCGTGGCGGTGCCGCTTCGACGCCCATACCCTCGCCCATGAAGAGCGCCAGTTGCAGACCGCCGCCTATATCCTCTGCGCCTATCTGACGGGCATGCGCGACGGTGAAGTGCAGGCGATGCGCCCC
>JBKJQU010000254.1:0-4636 GCA_046594995.1 Aestuariivirga sp. | reverse complement strand
TGAAGGCTCCGCTCTCGGGGACAAGCCAGCCACCCTGCCGCGCGGCAAGAGCCACCATCACCAGAAGCATGATGAATACCATTGCATCCGCCAGCGTGCGCAGCAGCGGCCGCTTGCGGAAAGCCTGCCGCCTCAAGGAGAGCCACTCTCCCAGCGCGCAGCCGCGGCGTCATCGCTGTCTTTCGCGGCCACCCAGCTTGCACCCCCGGGGCTTTCCTCCAGCTTCCAGAACGGCGCCTTGGTCTTCAGCCAGTCGATGAGAAAGTGGCAAGCCTCGAATGCAGCTTCGCGATGTGCCGATGCCGTGATGACAAGTACGATATCCTCGCCCAGCTCGAGCCTGCCATAGCGGTGGATGATGAGCGAGGCATCCAGCGGCCAACGCCGCAATGCCTCTTCCTCGATGTCGGCCAGCGCCCTTTCCGTCATGCCCGGATAATGCTCGAGCGTCATGACGCGGATTTCAGCGCCGCCGGACATATCGCGCACAGTGCCGAGAAACATCACCGTACCGCCGATATTGTTTTTCCCGGCCTTCAGCGCCTGAAGTTCGGCACCGGCATCGAAAGGTTCCTGCTGAACGCGGATCATGTCCTGGTATGCCTCTTGTGGCTCTTGTCTTCAATTGGCGGATGACAGGCTCATCGACTTCAGTTTCTCAAAGCCTTGCGCGGGGTTCTCGATGATGCCCGGCACATCGGGATAGATGCGGGGCGTAGCCCAGGCGCCTTGCGCGATGATGGCAACGGGGAACTCTGCCACGCTGCCATCGGCGCCGAATTGCTTCGGCTCGAAGCGGAGATCGACCGCGCGGCGCAACAGGTCGATCTCGCCCGATGCCGTGGCCGTGACTTCAGGGCTCTTGAATTCGAAACCGCTGAGAGCCGCAATGCCATCGGCGATATCGAAGGCAGTGTTGAGCGTCGCATAGGTCGTATCGCCTGTTGGATCGATGGTCCAGCCTTGCAGGATGCGCCGGGTCAAGCCCGCCAGCATCACCTTGAGGTTGACACCCCTGAGGCTGCCATTGGCCAGCGACAGGTTCGCGGTACCTTTCAGCGTGCCCATGATTTCCTGTTGCGTCTGCCCCGCGCCTGAGAGTGATGCCGAGATGCTGCCCTTGCCGGACAGCCATTCGATGCCCAGGAGTGCCGGAGGCACGCTCCCCGTTTCGACCCCGTCTGCTTTCAGGCCGAACGACACCGCCGGAGGCAGCGCCGCCGAGTCGACGGTGGAGGTCAGCGTCATGCTGGCGCCGGGTTCCGGCAGGATTTCAAGGGTGGAGGTCAGCTTGCCATTCGACAGCGAAGCTCCAAGACGGGCCGGCATCGCGGTGGATGCACCATAGGTCAGCGCCTGGGTTTCAACCGTGACCTCGGCATCGAAGGCCCGCAGCGACTGGAAGCCCAGGTTTGCGGTTCCCCATTCGCCGGGCTTTGCTCCGGTTGGCGGCAGGAAGCGATCAAGGACGAGCGAGGGTGCCGCAAGTGCGGCCTGCAGTTTCGGCACCGCGTTGCGAAGATCGAGCGCGACCTCGCCTGTGAGTGCCGTCTGGTCGAGCATCACGTTCGCCCTGCGGAAGGCGATCGCGCGGCCCGCCGTATCGATCGCGGAATCGATCGTGAGCTGGTTATAGGAAGCGCCTTCATCAAGCTTCAGTCCCATCCAGCGCGCGGAAGACCTGAGATTGGGCGACGTCACATTCACCGATCCGGCAAGGCTCAAGACCTTTGCCGTAGCGATTCGCCCGTTGAAGGAAAATGACCCTTCCGGTGTCTCGATGGCGAGATCGGCGGGCGAACCATCGGCATGAACACGTGCCAGAGATTTAAGCGAGGCCTCGACGCGCGCCAGCCGCCCATTCAGTTCTGCCGTGCCCTTGAGGGTCAGTCCGTCATCGGTACCGATGACCGCCATTGCGGTCACGCCACCGAGCTTGAGGCTTTGCCCGTTTCGCGCGTCGAAATAGCGGAACGAGCCCTCTTCAATGCCGATCCTCATGCCGGCGGCTCCCTTGGCATCCGGAAAGTTCCAGCTTGCCTGTCCGCGCTCGTCGATCAGTAACGCAAATTCGGCGCCCTCGATGCGGATTGAGGAAAGATCGGCGCTGTGCGTGAACAGTTGGCCGATGCTGATAGGAAGATGTACGGACTTCGCGGTTAGAAACGCACCATCCTGCTCGGGGCCTGCCGCCATGCTCACCTGTTCGAGCCGGATCGACAACGGCGAAAAGTCAAGATGCGCTCCGCTCTTCACTTCCAGCTTGCGCCCGAGTTGCTGTTGCACCCGATCCTTTACAAGTCCCAGCGCCCAACCCGGCGACAGTAGCAGCCAGCCCGTCAGCGCCACGACGAGGACGGCGACGGCAGCGCCCGCCCAGACATGCATTCTCTGCATCTTAAACTCCAGAAATCGCACCGCTTTTCGGCGGCACTTGCGGCTCTTCTGTGACACGATTACAGGAGGACCGAGTGATCCGGAGTGACGCATACATGACCGAACGCCCCTTGTGGACTCCCGATGATACCCGAATAGCGGCGTCCAACCTCAAGCGGTTCATGGAAAGGGTGGAGCGCAGCCAGGGTCTCAGCCTCGAAACCTATGAAGATGTGCTGCGCTACTCCGTCGACCGCCCGCATGCCTTCTGGAGCACGCTATGGGATTTCTGCGACGTGCAGGCGCAAGAGCGGGGCAGCAGGGTACTGATCGATGGCGACAGAATGCCGGGCGCCCGCTTCTTTCCCGATGCGAAGCTGAACTATGCCCAGAACCTGTTGCGGAAATCCGATGATACCGATGCACTCGTCTTCCGCGGCGAAGACAAGGTGCAACGCCGGATGAGCTGGCGTGAACTGAACGTCATGGTGGCGCGCATGCACCGCGCACTGGCCGCAGCGGGCGTGAAGGCGGGCGACCGCGTCTGCGCCGTCGTTCCCAATATGCCGGAAACGATCGTATGCTTTCTGGCCACGGCCTCTCTGGGTGCGATCTGGTCATCCTGCTCTCCGGACTTCGGCGAGCGCGGCATCCTCGACCGTTTCAGCCAGATATCACCCAGGGTGCTCATTACCTGCGATGGGTACTACTACGCGGGCAAGACCATCCGCATGGGCGAGAAGATCGCCAATGTCCTGAAGGACATGAAGACCATCGAGCGCACGGTGGTGATCGACTACATCGGCGAATCGGATCAGGTGGCGGGTTCCGTCAGGGCCGGCGTGCGCTTCACGCGCTTCTTGTTCGGACATGGCGACCAGCCCATCGCCTTCGCGCAGATGCCCTTCGATCACCCGCTTTATATTCTCTACTCCTCGGGAACGACCGGCATTCCGAAATGCATCGTGCATAGTGCGGGCGGCATCCTGCTGAAGCATCTGGCCGAACATGTTCTGAACACCGACACGAAACCGGCCGACAAGCTGTTCTATTTTTCCACCTGCGGCTGGATGATGTGGAACTGGCTCGTCTCGGGCCTCGCCGCGGGCGCCACGCTGCTGCTCTACGATGGCTCGCCCTTCCACCCCTCCGAACGCGCGCTGTTCGACTATGCCGATGACGAAGGCATGACCATCTTCGGTACATCGGCCAAATATATCGACGCCGTGAAGAAGAGCGGACTGACGCCCAAGACCACGCATAATCTCGAACCCTTGCGCGCGATGCTGTCGACGGGGTCGCCTTTAAGCGCCGAGAGCTTCGACTTTGTCTATCAGGGCATCAAGTCCGACATGCAGCTGGCGTCGATCTCCGGGGGCACCGACATTTGCGGCTGCTTTGTTGGCGGCAATCCTTTGTCGCCCGTCTGGCGTGGAGAGATCCAGGGCCCGATGCTCGGCATGGCGATGGATGTTCATGATGAGGCTGGAAAGCCTGTGCGCGGTGAAAAGGGCGAACTCGTGTGCGTCAAGCCCTTCCCCTCGATGCCGGTGATGTTCTGGAACGATCCCGATGGCTCCAAGTATCACAATGCCTATTTCGCGCGCTTTCCCAACATCTGGTGCCATGGAGACTTTGCCGAGATCACCGGACACGGCGGCATGATCATCCATGGCCGCTCGGATGCAACCCTCAATCCCGGCGGCGTGCGCATCGGCACGGCGGAAATCTATGCGCAGGTGGAGCAGGTGCCGGAAGTGATCGAGGCGCTCGCCATCGGCCAGGACTGGGACGGCGATGTGCGCGTCATCCTCTTCGTGCGGCTGCGCGCGGGCGTAGCGCTCGACAGCGACCTTGCTGTCAGGATCAGGAAGCAGATTCGCGATGGTGCATCGCCCCGTCATGTTCCCGCGAAGATCGTCGCGGTGGGCGATATTCCACGCACCAAGTCGGGGAAGATCACGGAGCTTGCCGTGCGCGACGTGGTGCATGGCCGCGAGGTGAAGAACAAGGAAGCGCTCGCCAATCCGGAAGCGCTCGAACTCTACAAGGCGCTGCCCGAACTCAGCTCGTGATGTGCGATTACCTAGCGCTGAAGGTTCATCCACCGTCAGTCAGAGTTTCTAGACATTGCATACCCGGTTGTGCAGATAGTGCTGCCGCTTGGCATTTGGAACAACTACGATAGGAAAGAAAGCTTGCGCTCGCAGCATAATCTCAAATGGGAGGAAGTATTGATGCAAAATAATTAAAGTCCTGA
>JBKJQU010000180.1:0-9674 GCA_046594995.1 Aestuariivirga sp. | reverse complement strand
CCCGCCTCGAGCACTTGATGACGGCCAGGGAAACGTTCACAGTGCTGCCCAATGACGTTGCAAAGGTGCGCGAACATATCCTGTCGCGCCAGTAGCCTGACGAAAGTGTAAAGTATGAGTGTAGAGATCACCCGTCTCCCCAATGGCATCACTGTGGTGACCCACCACATGCCGCATCTGGAGACGGTGGCTCTGGGCATCTGGGTGAAGGCCGGAGCGCGCGATGAGCGTGCCGATGAAAACGGCATCGCCCATTTCCTCGAGCATATGGCCTTCAAGGGCACAGCGCGGCGCTCGGCGCGCGCCATCGCCGAGGAGATCGAATCCGCCGGTGGCGAGATCAATGCCGCAACCGGCATGGAAACCACCACCTATTATGCGCGCGTCCTGAAGAACGACTGGGCATTGGCCCTCGACATTCTGGCCGACATCTTCACTTCTTCCGAACTCGATGATGAAGAACTGGAGCGCGAGCGCGACGTGATCCTCCAGGAGATCGCCGCCGCCAACGACCAGCCGGACGATCTTGTCTTCGACTTGGCCCAAGCCGCAAGCTTCGGCGACCATCCGCTTGGCCGCTCCATCCTCGGCACGGAAGACCTGATCGGCACCGTCTCGCGCCAGCAGATCCTCGATTGGCGCAGCCGCAACTACTGGGGCTCTCGCATCGTCGTGTCGGCAGCAGGCAACATCGACCACGCAGCCTTTGCTGCCGAAGCCCAGCGCCAGCTTGGAAAGATCGAAAGCGGCCAGCAACCGCAGCGCGAACAGCCAAGCTTCGTGCCCACCGCCTGCATGGCGGAAAAGCCGCTGGACCAGGCCCATCTGGTCTTGACCTTCGAAGCGCCAGGCTATCGCGATCCCGGCATCTACGTCCTGCAGGTGCTCTCCAACATTCTGGGCGGCGGCATGTCCTCGCGCCTGTTTCAGGAAGTGCGCGAGAAGCGCGGCCTCTGTTACAGCGTCTTTTCCTTCGGTTCGGCTTATGAGGATGTGGGGCAGGTCGGCGTCTATGCCGCCACATCGCCCGAGCATTCGAACGAATTGATGAGCCTGACGACCGATATCATGATGTCGGTGGCGCGCGAGGTCACCGATGCGGAAGTGGCGCGCGCCAAGGCGCAGCTGAAAGCAAGCCTCGTCATGAACCTCGAGAGCGCATCATCGCGCGCCGACCAGATCGCGCGGCAGTTCCTGGCCTTCGGCCATGTGCCGGCCATCTCGACGCTGGTGACGAAGATCGAGGCCGTGACGGCCGAACAGGTACGCGCGCTGGCCGAGAAACTCTTCAAGGCCAAGACGCCGGGCTTCAGCGCGGTGGGCCATATCTCGCAGCTTTCGAGTTACGACTCGATCGCCCATCACTTCGCGTGACGTTAAGCCCATGTCCTTCCTCCGCTCGCCCTTCGCATCCGATCCGCCGCCCGTTCTCAAGGACGCGAAGGTCATGCTGCGGGTGCCCGACATGGCGGACTACGAGCAGTGGGCCGATCTCCGCCTGTTGAGCCGGGATTTCCTCGCGCCATGGGAACCGGTCTGGCCCGCGAACGACCTGACCCGCACGGCCTTCCGCAGCCGCATCCGGCAATACTGGCGCGATATCGACGATGACGTGGCCTATCCCTATTTCATCTTCGATGCGTCGGGCCACAATCTCGCAGGCGCGCTCACGCTGTCGAATGTCAGGCGCGGCATCTCGCAGACGGGAACGCTCGGCTACTGGGTAGGCTTGCCTTATGCGCGAAAGGGTTACATGACGTCGGCCGTCCGGCTCATCCTCACCTTCGCCTTTCGTCATCTGGCGCTTCACCGCGTCGAGGCGGCTTGCCTGCCGCATAACGAGGCCTCGATCGCCCTGCTGCAGAAGACCGGCTTCGAGCACGAAGGCCTGGCGCGGGGCTATCTCAAGATTGCAGGCGACTGGCGCGACCATCTGCTGTTCGCAAGACTTGGTGCCTGACGTGGCCCGGCACCTGCTGTATCATGCCTTGCCATGTGGACTGCAGCCAGCTCAGTTCTCGCCATGAGTCGGGGCGAACATAAGGCCAGGATCGGTCTGCGATTCCTGACCGTTCTTGCATTGCTGCTTTTCGCGGTCGCCGCACCATTGCGGACGGCCCTCGCAATCGACCTGGCCGATGTCGGCAACCCCGCGCCGCAGGTCGACCTCGAGCCATATCTGGCAGGCCTCCAGACCGAGGAACGAATGATCCGCATCGAGCGGCCCGATTCGCATTCCTCCGTGCGAACCTTCATGGAACTGAAGGCTGAGGGGCCAGGCCCGCGCTTCCGCTGGGTTGCCGCGGGCTTCAGGAATTCATCCGCCGAACCGCGCGAGATGGTCCTCACCATTCCCTACCAGGGCTTCGTGAGTTCGGGCTTCCTGCCCGTCCGCCGCGCCGGCAGCCGCGTCTTCAACCTGACAATGGCTGGCGGCACCGGACTGGAAACGCTGCCAGTCCTGGGCGAAAGCGCCTATGCCTTTACCCTGGAGCCGGGCGCCACCGCGGCCATCGGCTTTGAACTGACGGGTGCTGCAACGCCGCCGGTCACCCTGTGGCAGCGCGAGGCCTATGACGCGAAGAAGGATTATCTCTCCTTTTTCCGGGGTGCGCTGCTCGGCGTCTCCATGCTGCTCGCGGTCGCGCTGTTTGCCCTTTATGGCTTCCGCTCCCGCGCGGTCTTTCCGGTGGCGGGCGGTTTTGCGGTCGCAAGCGTCGCCTTCATGATGTTCGAGGCAGGCCACATCCAGTCGCTCCTGGCTGCAACCTCGCTGCAGGCCCTCAATCCGCAGACGGTGCGGGCCCTGATCGAGGGCTCGATGGCAGCCTTCCTCGTGCTTCTGCTGGCAACCCTTTCCGAACTTCAGCGCGTGTCGCGCATGGCGGGCAACCTTCTCCTCGTGATGGGCGGCCTTGCCTTCGCGATCCCCATCTACGGCTTCGCCGAGCCTGCACTGGCCACCGCCATCGCCCGGGCTCTCTTCGCGGCGACATCGCTTGGCGGTTTCCTGCTGATCTTCGCCTTGTGGCGGCGGCAGGAAGCCAAGGCCGAAACGGCACTCGTATCCTGGGGCGCCATCCTGCTCTGGGCCTTCGTCGCAATGGTTGCAGCCTTGTCGGACGAGGGCAGTGCCGCAGTCTCCGCCATGTTGCTGGCGGGGCTCTGCGCGGTGCTGGTCATCTTAGGCTTCACGCTGGCGCATTACGCCTTCAGCCAGGGCTATCTTTCGCGAAACTTTTTCCGCGAGGCAGGCCGCCATGCCCTGGCCCTTGCCGGTGCCCGCTCCTACGTGTGGGACTGGCAGCCGGAGGAGGGCGAGCTTTATGTGAGCGAGGAAATCGAGCGCGCACTCGCACTTCCCGCCGGAATTTTCGCGGAAGCAGGCGCCGAGGCCTTCCTCGAACTCATGCATCCCGCCGACCGCACCGCTTATCTCGCCGCCATCGAGGATGCGGGCTATGACAGACGCGCTCCGATCGAGAAGGCATTCCGCCTCCGTCACGGCGATGGCTCCTTCCGCTGGTTCCAGCTTCGCGCCCGCGCCATCACCGGCCACGGCCAGCGCGCGATGCGCTGCATCGGCACGCTGAACGACGTGACAAGCGACAAGATTGCCGAAGAACGCCTGCTTCAGGATGCGGTCTATGACGTGGTCACGGGGCTTCCCAACCGCGCGCTCTTCATCGACCGGCTTGCCCGCGCGCTTGATGCCGGGGAAGACCAGCCATCGGGCCTCTTCGTGCTGTTGATCGATCTCGACCGTTTCAAGATGGTGAACGATGCGATGGGCCATGATGCGGGCGACGCGCTGCTTGCCGTCGTCGGGCGCAGGCTCAAGGCCGAGGTGGGCCCGCCGGATTCGATTGCCCGGATGCCCGGCGACAAGTTTGCGATCCTGTTCAACGAGGTGCCGGACGAGCCTGACGTGGGCCACTTCGCCGAGGCGCTGGTCAAGGCGGTGGCCCGCGCGATCAAGCTCGACGGGCAGGAGTTCTTCCTCACCGCCTCGATCGGCATCGCGCACTACCGCGAGGCTGGCCTCACCGCCGGGCAGCTGATGAAGGATGCCGCGGTGGCGCTTTACGAAGCCAAGCGCCGCGGCTCCGAGACGGTCGAACTCTTCATCCCGTCGATGCAGGACGAGCGCGCCGAACTGGTCGTGCTCGAATCGGAACTCCGCCGTGCCATCGAGCGGAACGAAATCGAGGTTCACTATCAGCCGATCGCGAGGCTGGCCGACATGCATCTCGCGGGCTTTGAAGCCTTGGTGCGCTGGCGCCATCCCAACCTTGGGCTGCTGTCGCCCGAAAGCTTCATCGGGCTTGCGGAAGAAACCGGCATGATCCGCGACATCGGCCGCGCCGTGCTGAACGAGGCCGGCCGCCAGCTCGGCATCTGGCAACGCTCCTACCGCCCGGCGGAACCGGTTTTCGTGGCCGTCAACATATCCTCTGCCCAGCTGATCGAGCCGAGCCTGCTCGACGATGTGAAGCAGGTGCTTCACCGCGAGGGGCTGGCGCGTGGCAGCTTCAAGATCGAGGTGACCGAATCCCTCGTCATGCAATATCCCGAACGCGCCGCGCAGATACTGGAGCGCTTCCGCGAACTGGGTGTGGGCATCGGCTGCGACGATTTCGGCACCGGCTATTCCTCGCTCTCAAGCTTGAGGAAACTGCCCTTCGACACGCTGAAGGTGGATAGAAGCTTCATCGCCGCCGATGCGGAGGACCAGCGCGCCGTCATCATTCTCGATTCGATCATCGCCATGGCCCACGCGCTGGGATTGCTGATCGTCGCCGAGGGAATCGAGAATCAGGCGCAGGTCGACAGGCTGGGCGAACTCGATTGCGACTACGGTCAGGGCTTCTTCATCGGCAAGGCCATGACAGCAAAGCAGGTGAACGATGCACTGGCGGGCCTCCCCTATGCGTCATCGTCAGGCCGCACCGCCATCACCTGGCTGTGGGAACGCGCCCTGAAGGACCCGCCCCCCGCACCGAAGGCAAGACGGGTCACGGCCAAGGAGATCGAGGAATCCCGCGCGGCAACCCGCTCGAAGCCGCCCGTGGCGCCAGTCCCTCCACCGCCCGTGCGGGCGCGGCCCGAGGAAATCACCCGCCCGCGGCCTGCCGTTCACCCTGCGCCCCCGCCGGTAGAGGAAGAGGCACCTGAACCATCGACGGCGGTTGAAGAGGCTGAACCTGAAACCGGCGCTCTGGAACAGGACTTTGCCGGCGGCCAGTCTGATGACACCCATGACGACGCCAAGGACGAACCGCCACGGCCGGAACCCCGCCGCCGCAAGAAAAAACGGCGCTCGCCCAATCTCGGAGCTTCGGTGAACTGACGCGCCTCAGGCATGCCCGGCCTCGCTTGACAGCATGCCGGGGTCTATCCTGAGTTTCTTGAGCGCCGCCGCATAGCGCTTCTCGTAGTCGAGGCCGAACAGCAGTTCCTCATCCGCCGCACAGGTCAGCCAGCCATTGTGCTGGATTTCGTTCTCGAGCTGACCCGGCGCCCATCCCGCATAGCCAAGCGCCAGCACGGCGCGCTGCGGCCCTTCGCCTTTCGCCATGGCGCGGAGAATGTCGATCGTCGCGGTCAGCGCGATATTCTCGGCAACGGGGAGGCTCGAATCGGCAGTGAAATAATCGGTTGTGTGCAGCACGAAGCCGCGCCCCTGTTCCACCGGGCCGCCGAACAGTACCGGCATCTCCATCAGTTCCGGCGGCGGCTCCATCGCTTCATCCCCGGGCGCCAGGTCAAGCTGCGAGATGAGGTCGCCAAAACGCATCATGGGGGCGGTCTTGTTGATGATGATCCCCATGGCGCCTTGTTCGGAATGCGCACACATGTAGATTACCGAATGGCCGAAACGGGTGTCGCCCATGCCCGGCATGGCGATCAGCAGCTGGCCATCGAGAAACCCACTCTTGCTCATGCCAAGTCTTTCCCCATGTCCTGCCAGATTAACGTCCATTTACGCCGCAATCAAATGCTCAACGTCCTGACGCGAAGGTGATTGGCGGCGAGGCATATATCTTTCATATAGAAACCGATGCTCTGGCGATCAATCATTACAGTCCTTGCCGGTTCCATGCTGGCCTCGCAGGCCTCCGCCATGGAGCGGCCCTATCGCGTTTCCCTGATCGGCGATGCCTATGACGGCACGGCCTGGCGCACCGGCG
This sequence comes from Aestuariivirga sp., assembly GCA_046594995.1. GTDB lineage: Bacteria > Pseudomonadota > Alphaproteobacteria > Rhizobiales > Aestuariivirgaceae > Aestuariivirga. The sequence goes on along the minus strand of JBKJQU010000180.1, from coordinate 3,483 downwards.
TGCTGATCGAGATGGAGGAGGGCTGGAAAACCTATTGGCGCATGCCCGGCGAAGCCGGTATTCCGCCCGAATTCACGTGGAAGACCTCCACACCCGCCGAGATCGAGGTGCTGTTTCCGGTGCCCGGCCGCTATGCCGACGCCAGCGGCGAGACGGTTGGCTACAAGCACGAGGTGGTGTTTCCCGTCATCGTGACCGCACCGGGCCAGACGGGGGTCGTGCTTGATCTCAGCCTGTTCTTCGCCGTCTGCAAGGACATCTGCATCCCTGCCAAGGCAGACGCTGAAATTGAACTTGGAACTGGCGTCCGTGATCCCCGGGGCGTGGCGCGCGTAGAGGAAGCCATGAAGGCCGTTCCGCTTGCCGGTTCTGCCATTACTTCCGCAAGAATCGCGCTAGAAGCGGGAGAACCCGTGCTGCAGCTGGAGCTCCAGGACAAGGTGCAAGATATCTTTGTCGAAACCTCCACCACCGCCTATTTCAGGGCGCCGGTCTTCTCCGCCGGTGGCCGCAAGGCAAGCCTTCTGATCGACAATGCGGAAGACCCCGCCAAACTGAAAGGTGCTGCATTGAAGATCACCTACACAAGGCTCGGTCTGGGCCTTGAACAGAGCGTTGAGCTCCCTTGATCCCCACAATCGCAAATCACCAGAAGGACAGACCCCATGACCATCAAGCCCGGCGAAAAGCTGCCCGCCGCCGATTTCGCCGTGATGACCGCCGATGGCCAGCAGAAGCTGTCGACCGATGTCGTCTTCGCCGGCCGTAAGGTCGTGCTGTTCGGCCTGCCCGGTGCCTTCACGCCGACGTGCAACCTGAACCATCTGCCGGGCTTCCTGTTGGCCTTTGACGATATTAAGGCTCAAGGAGTCGACACCATCGCCTGCACCGCCGTGAACGACGTGCATGTCATGTCGGCATGGTCGAAGGCCACGGGTTCCGATGGCAAGATCATGATGCTGGCAGATGGCAATGCCGAATTTGCAAAAGCAACCGGCCTCGATGCCGACTTCTCCACCGGCGGCATGGGCATCCGCTGCAAGCGCTATTCGATGATCGTCGAGAACGGCGTCGTGAAGACGCTGAACATCGAGACCGAGCGTGGCGTGAACGTTTCAGGCGCTGAAACCATCATGCAGCAGCTCAAGGGCGCATGAGGCTTACCGGCGCTTGAAGGGTGCCATGCCCTCGCGCGCCAGTTCATCCGCGCGCTCGTTGTCGTCGTGCCCCGCGTGGCCCTTCACCCAGTGCCATGAGATCTTGTGCTTGCCCAGCGCAGAGTCGAGGCGCTGCCACAGTTCGGCATTCTTCACCGGCTTCTTGTCCGCGGTCTTCCAGCCATTTTTCTTCCAGCCGTGAATCCACTTGGTGATGCCGTCCTTCACATAGCTCGAATCGACATGCATCTCGACGGTGCAGGGCCGCCTCAGCGATTCCAAGGCCGAGATCGCCCCCATCAGTTCCATGCGGTTGTTGGTGGTGTCGGCTTCACCGCCGGACAGTTCCTTGCGTGTGCCATTATAGTCGAGGATCACGCCCCAGCCGCCGGGCCCCGGATTGCCAGAGCAGGCGCCATCCGTATGGACGATAACTGTGGTGTCGCTCATGCGGAGGCCTGAACCTCACGCAATTCGCGCGGCAGCTTGAAAGAGACATTCTCGTCGCGAAGCGTCACCTTCTCAAGCGTCACGTCGTAATGCGCGCGGAAGGCATCGGCGATCTCGTTCACCAGAACCTCAGGCGCCGAAGCACCGGCCGTAATCCCGACAGTGGAAAGGCCTTGCAGCGTGGACCAGTCGAGTTCGGAAGCGCGCTGCACCAGAAGGCCACGCGGGCAACCGGCCCGCACACCCACTTCCACAAGCCGCTTCGAGTTGGATGAATTCGGCGCGCCGACGACGAGCAGCAATTCGCAGCGCGCCGCAATCTCCTTCACCGCATCCTGGCGGTTGGTCGTCGCATAGCAGATGTCTTCCTTGAACGGCCCGATGATCGCCGGAAAGCGCTTCTGCAGCGCCGTGATCACATCGCGCGTATCATCGACAGACAGCGTCGTCTGCGTCACATAGGCAAGCTTCGCGGGATCACGCACTTGAACAGCTTCCGCATCCCCGACCGTCTCGATCAGCGTCACCGCGCCGTCGGGCAGTTGCCCCATGGTGCCGATCACTTCAGGATGGTCCCTGTGGCCGATGAGGATGATGTCGAGGCCTTGCGCATTGTGGCGCTGCGCCTCCATGTGAACCTTCGTTACCAGCGGGCATGTGGCGTCGATCTGAAACATGTGCCGCGCGGTGGCTTGAGCCGGAACCGACTTCGGCACGCCATGGGCCGAAAACACCACGGGCCTGTCCCCATCGGGAATTTCGTCCAGCTCGTCGACGAAGATGGCACCCTTGGATTTCAGGTCATCGACCACGAACTTGTTATGCACGATCTCGTGGCGCACATAGACCGGTGCCCCATAAAGTGCGAGCGCGCGCTCCACGATATCGACAGCGCGCACCACACCGGCGCAGAAGCCTCGCGGTGCCGCAAGAAGTATGGTCAGGTGCGGCTTGCTCATATGCGGTTAAATGCGGGGATGGAGCTATGGTGTCAAGCCACACCTGGCGCTGCAGCTTCCAGGGTGCAATAAACAGTCCTTGAAATATGATCCGCCCGCCATGCAACAAACCGGCGGTGTTGGGCGTTTTATCCCAATGAAGCATCTTTCGCGCCTCGTAATGTTCGCTGTGTTGGCTTTCTGTCTGCCGGCACCTGGCATAGGAACCGCAAATGCAGCCTCGGGCTTCACGTCCGACTTCGAAAAAGCGCTGAAGAGGATGGACCGCAAATTATGCAGGTCCATCCAGGGTCTCAAGTGCAGGCACAAGGCTCCAGCGGCCAAATCCTCTTCGCAAAAGACAAAGGCCAAGCCCGCTGCGGCAAAGCCAGCCGTCAAAAAACCGGTTGCAACTGGTCTGGCCACGGAACAGCCTGCCACCGCAAAGCTCATCCCCATTCCTCGCCAGAAGCCAGTGTTGGCCGTTGAAGAAAAGGTGGCTGCAAATGTTGGCGCTGCAGCGGCACAGGTGCCGAAACCGCGTCTCAAGCCTGCAATGCAGCCTGCTACGCCGGATACCGTAACCGCGGATAATCCACCCGCACCGCCAGCGCCACTGCCACGGGCCAGGCCGCCGCTTGCGAAAAATGAACCGGTGTCTCAGGTCACTGTTCTGGTGCCACCGGTATCCATTCCAAAAACCGGGATCCCGCCAGCAGCGCCGCCAAATGACGAATGCCGCAATGCACTGCGGTCTATGGGCATTGATTTTGTCACGCCCGCCACGTCCGTTGATACAGGGCAATGCACGGTTGACGACCCCGTCAAACTGGCATCCTTCAACTCAGGCGGTGAAACCATCGCCTTCCCCGATGGTCCTGTTCTCAACTGCAAATTCGCACTGCGCTTTGGCGAATGGCTGAAGGCCGAGGGCGCAA
>JBKJQU010000127.1:0-2507 GCA_046594995.1 Aestuariivirga sp. | reverse complement strand
CAAGATCAAGCGCCAGGTGGGCTTCGAACGGGTCATATGCGGGCTTTCGGGAGGCGTCGATTCCGCCGTCACCGCCGTTCTCATCCACGAGGCCATCGGCGAGCAGTTGACCTGCATCTTCGTCAACCATGGGCTGATGCGGCTGAACGAGTCGGAAGAAGTCGTGCGGCTGTTCCGCGAAGCCTACAACATTCCGCTTGTCCATGTGGATGCGTCCGAGACCTTCCTCGGAGAGCTGGCGGGCGTCACCGACCCCGAAAAGAAGCGCAAGATCATCGGCAAGCTGTTCATCGACGTGTTCGAGGCGGAAGCGAAGAAAGATGTTGGGGCAGCCTTCCTTGCGCAGGGGACTCTTTACCCGGATGTGATCGAGAGTGTGAGCTTCACAGGCGGGCCATCCGTCACCATCAAGTCGCACCACAATGTGGGCGGTCTCCCTGAGCGCATGAACATGAAGCTCGTGGAACCCTTGCGTGAGCTGTTCAAAGATGAAGTGAGGCTATTGGGCCAAGCGCTTGGATTGCCAGCACATTTCGTGGGCCGCCATCCCTTCCCCGGCCCGGGCCTTGCAATCCGCATTCCGCATGACGATGTGACGAAAGAGAAGCTCGACATCCTGCGCAAGGCCGATGCGATCTATCTCGACGAGATCCGGAAAGCCGGACTCTATGATGCGATCTGGCAGGCCTTCGCCGTGCTGCTGCCCGTGCGCACGGTTGGCGTGATGGGCGATGGCCGCACATACGATCAGGTGCTCGGGCTGCGTGCGGTGACTTCAACCGACGGCATGACGGCGGAGAGCTACCCCTTCGACCACAGCTTCCTTGCCCGCGTCTGCACCCGCATCATCAACGAGGTGAAGGGTGTGAGCCGCGTCGTCTATGACGTGACGAGCAAGCCGCCCGGCACGATCGAGTGGGAGTGAGTGGCGTGGCCGGTTCGGATGAGAGCAGACGCATCGCCGAACTCGAACTCCGCATCGCCGAGCAGGACAAGGTGATCGCCGATCTCAACGAAATGGTGGTGGCGCAATGGCAGAAGCTCGATGCCATCGAGCGCCGCCTCGGCGAACTGCGCGATGAGTTTGACGAAACGAGCGCCCTGCGCGGCGATGGACCCGAGCCGCCACCGCCGCACTATTGAGGTCGAAATTTACTCCGTTACGTCAATCAGCGTCCACATGCCGGCCATGTAGTGGCCCGGCAGGTTGCAGTAGAGCAAGTATTTTCCGGGCTTCAGTTCCAGCGTGAGCGAGGCTGACTTGTGCGGGTCGATTTCATTGACCGAGCCATATGTCCGCAGCGCATCCTGATCGGCGCGCTGTGATGTTTCTCCGTAGGGGAGTTTCTCCACACCTTCGGGGACGCGCGCCACGATCACCTCATGGATCATCTGGCTTGAGAGATTGGTGACCTTGAAGGTGACCGCTCCGCGGCGAACCTTATTGGGGTTGGCATTGACGCCCATTTTCGCCATGGCCATGTCGCCATCCATTCCCATGCCGAGTTGCGGCACATCCGTGGTGCTGCTGCCCATCTTGTCGATCAGCGTCACATTGATCACCGGCTCTGCCAGAGCCGACGATGACAGGATTGCCGTGACGACCATGGCTGCAGCGGTGCTTGAAATGAACTTCATGATTGGTACTCCTGTTATAACATGTACAAATAATACATCTTCTAATCGGCAAGTTGATCTACATCAAAGGGCGCAGTGCGTTTGCGTCGAAGGTGTAGCCGCACCTTACGGCTGCTTTATGGAGGCTCGCTGACTAGCCGGACTTGCCCGGCGCGGTCTCGATGGCGCCGAACCCCGGGTCGGCAAGTCCCAGGCAGGCCGGTAGCCATGCATCATGGCCGCAGTTCTTGCAGCAGCCCTCCGGTGTTGTGGGCGGAGGCGAGCCGGTGGTGCCGCAATGGGCGCAGGCATAGTCCTTGCGCCGCTTCAGTTTCTTCACATCGCGAATCGAGACTTTGTCAGGGTGCTCCATCACCGGGATGAGCGGCAGGCCGACAATCGGCTTGTCGAGCTTGAATACGCTCATCTGGCCGGAAGCCTCGATGTGTGCGATCGCCACCTCTCCCAGATTGATGACGCCTTTGAGCCGCAGCATCTCCTGCAACTCGCTCACTGTCATGTTGCGGTTTGCGAGCCCTTCCTCGGCAATGCAACCATTCCGGACCACCTCGACGGCGTGGCCGTCGATCACGTTCTTCATGGTGTCGGAGTTAAACAGCAACAGGTCGATGACCTTGTTGAGCAGCACCACGGCGGTGACCACCAGAAGCGCGTGGAGCAAAGGTACCTCCGCATAGAACATACTGTCGCCGACGGCGGAGCCAAGCGCGATAACCAGCAGAAACTCGACTGTTGAAAGCTGCGCGATGGTGCGGCTGCCGATCCAGCGCAGCAGCAGCAAAGTATAACAATAGACGATGACGATACGAACGACGATTTCCAGATAAAAAAGCGCTGGTGCATCGCCTATGAACATCCGGGCGAGGTCG
>JBKJQU010000103.1:0-2677 GCA_046594995.1 Aestuariivirga sp. | reverse complement strand
TGTGCGGTGCAAAACAAGAAGCGTGCCAGATTCAAATTTCAGGCTAAGTGATTGCAATGGCATAACTTTGGGATTCTGCGAGATTTCGGAATCGAATAGCGATGCACAAATTGTATGCAATTGGCAAAAATTGCCTGATTTTTAGCTCGCCCATGTCCGCGACGTCGGGCCGCCTGTACCCGGAGCATCCGATGACGGAAACAGGGCTATGAGCACAGCCCGGGACATCATCATCATCGGCGCCGCGTTGAATGGCCTCGCCGCAGCCTTGGCCCTTGGGGGGCGGCACGTGAAGCGCCCGCTGGACGTGACGGTGATCGACGTGAAAGACCCGCGCTCCTTCGTATCCGGCAGCTTCGATGGCCGTGCCTCCGCCATCTCCGCCAGCGCGCGGCGCATGTTCGAGGCGCTGGGGGTTTGGGCGAAAGTCGCCCATGAAGCGCAGTCGATGGACGAGATCATCGTGACCGACAGTGCAAGGCCCGGCGATGCCCGGCCCGTGCTGCTGCAATTCGGGCCGGAAGACATGAAGGGCGGCCCTTCCGCCCACATGATCGAGAATCGCCACCTCTATGGCGCGATGCTGGAGGAGGCGCTGGCGTCCCCTCATATTTCATTCAGCATCGGTCAGCCTGTCGAAAGCTTCAGCTTCGGGCCAGGCCTTGCATCAGTTCAACTGGCGGATGGCAGTGAGCAGCGCGCCTCCCTCATCGCCGCGGCCGACGGGCGAAACTCCCCGGCGCGCGAGGCGGCGGGCATCAAGCTGGTGGGCTGGCCCTATGACCAGAAGGGCCTCGTCGCCACCGTGGAGCACGACTTGGCCCACAACGGGCGGGCTGAGGAGCATTTCACGCCGTCCGGCCCCTTTGCGATCCTGCCGCTGCCCGGAAACCGCTCGTCCCTCGTCTGGTCTGAACGGACGGAGGAAGCCGACCGCATGATGGCTCTCGACGAGGACGGTTTTGCAGCGGAACTGCGCCTGCGTTTTGGCACACATCTGGGCGAGGTGCGGCTGATCTCGGGCCGTCACGCCTATCCGCTCTCGATGTTCATCGCAGAGCGCTTCACCGGAAACCGTCTGGCTCTGGTGGGCGATGCCGCCCATGTGCTGCATCCGCTAGCGGGCTTGGGATTCAACCTCGGGCTTCGCGATGTGGCGGCACTTGCCGAATGCATCCATGATGCGTCAGCCCTTGGCCTCGACATCGGCAGCACCGCCGTACTGGAGCGTTATACCATGTGGCGCCGCTTCGACACGGTGGCGACGGGCGCCGCGATGGACGGCATGAACCGCCTCTTTGCCAACGCCAATCCGATACTGACGCTGGCCCGGCGTGCCGGTCTGATCGCGGTCAACCGGATGGGCGGGTTGAAATCGATGTTCGTAGGCGAGGCTGCTGGCTTTTCGGGAAGCCTGCCGAAGCTGCTCCGTGGCGAACAAGTCTAGCGCATTGGGCGAGCAAGAGGAATCACTTGCGATGCGAAAAATGCGCCAGAAACTAGGCTTTCGAGCAACTTATCGGCGGTCAATTGACCGCCGGTTGCTCTAGCCGCGTGTAAAACCGGCAGCGGCAAGCTTGTCGAGATAGGCCTGCCAGATCGTGTCACGCTCGCGGCCGAGCTTCAGGAGATAGCCCCAGGTGAACAAGCCCGTGCTGTGGCCGTCATCGAAGATAATTCGCACGGCATAGGTGCCGATCGGTTCAAGCCGCGAAATCTTCACCTTGCGCTTGCCCCAGACCAGCTGTTCCTGGCCGGGCCCATGGCCCTTCACTTCGGCGCTGGGGCTTTCGACGCGCAGGTATTCCGCATCGAGCCGGTGCTTCTCGCCTGTGTCGAAGCTGATTGCGAGCGCCGCGCCGCCCGAACCCAGGCGCAATTCCTCCGGCCACGGATCATTCACGGTTAATCTCGCGCGCCTCTTCCGCGAGCATGATCGGAATGCCGTCGTGGATCGGATAGGCGAGACCTGCGGTCCGCGAGATCAGTTCCTGTTTCTCGGCATCATATTGCAGCGGCATCTTGGTCACGGGGCAGACCAGTAGCTCGAGCAGGCGCGGATCGGTGCGGACGTCCGCCATCTTATTGCAAGCTCGACTTACCGCCGGGCGTCATCCGCCTCAAGGCTACTTCGGTCAATGCCACGAGCACGTCAGCGCGTGTCTTGAGGTCGGGGGCTTCGAGCAGCGCCTGCTTTTCTTCAGGCGGATAGGGTGCAAGAAGCGACAGTGTGTTGACGAGCACCTCGGTCGAGGCCGAATCAACCTGTTCCCAGTCGGCATTCATGTTGTTGGCGTTGAGAAAGTCCCGGAACGCCCTCAGCAGTGCCGGCCGGTTGACCTCACTGGCGCCGAGGTCCGACACGAGGTCGATGGCAAACGGATGATAATTTGCGGTCACCTGCCGGTATGGCGTCACAGTATCCAGTTCATCGACGATCTTGAACCGGCTGATGCCGGTGAGCGTGACGAGCAACCGGTCATCGGGCATTTCCGCATAGGACGTGATGCGGCCAAGACAGCCCACTTTCAGAAGCTCTGGCACATCATTCTTGGATTCATCCGGATCAGGCTGGATCATGCCGATGAGGCGATGCGACGACATCGCATCCTCCACCATTGCCACATAGCGCGGCTCGAAGATGTTAAGCGGCAGGTCGGCGCGCGGCAGCAGCAAC
>JBKJQU010000017.1:0-6951 GCA_046594995.1 Aestuariivirga sp. | reverse complement strand
GGTGTTCCAGATGAACCCGGTGTCAGCCGTGGCGCCTGGCATTCTCCGCAAGTTCTTCGAATACGGCAACAGCGGCGTAGCGCCCCCGCCCCGCAACAAGAACGCCGACAGCAACTAAATCCTTGTGCGTTTAATCGAATTCAAACTCTCCATGGCCGGGCTTGACCCGGCCACCCAGACTTCAATCCTGCGAACTTGGGGAAAGTCTGGTTCACCGGCTCAGGGCCGGTGATGGAGAGTAGGGGGAAGCAATTCCAAAAGACCAGCGTTCTGACTTGGCAATGTAGGCGGCCTTACAACGGCCTGATCAGCACATGTTTCTTCTTGCCCATCGAAAGCTTGATCGTATCGCGTGTGCCTTTTATCCGATTATCAAGCCGAAATCGTTCATCTGTGACGGGTAGGTCATTGACGCGAATAGCACCACCTTGAACTGATCGCCGTGCTTCGCCGTTCGATGACGCAAAGCCGGCAGCTACACAAGCTTGCAACAGTCCGACACCATGAACGAGGTCAAGTTCGATCGTCGGCAGCCCGTCCGCGCTCTGGCCTTCCTCGAAGGCCCGTCTCGAAGTTTCGGCGGCCTGTGCGGCAGACTCCCGGCCATGCAGCATCGCGGTTGCTTCCGTTGCCAGAACCTTCTTGGCTTCGTTGATCTCGGAGCCGCCCAATGCGGCAAGCTTCCCGATCTCGTCCAGCGGCAGTTCGGTATAAAGCTTCAGGAAGCGGCCGACGTCGGCATCTTCCGAGTTCCGCCAGTATTGCCAGTAGTCATAAGGGCTCAGCATGTCGGGGTTGAGCCACACGGCGCCAGACATTGTCTTGCCCATCTTGGCGCCGGACGACGTCGTCAGCAGCGGCGAGGTGAGCGCGAACAATTGCTTCTGGTCGCAGCGGCGGCCAAGCTCTATCCCGTTGACGATATTGCCCCACTGGTCGGAACCGCCCATCTGCAGCACGCAAGCATCGCGCCGCGACAGTTCGAGGAAATCATAGGCCTGCAGGATCATGTAGTTGAACTCGAGGAAGGTAAGCGGCTGCTCGCGGTCGAGCCTGAGCTTCACCGAGTCGAAGCTCAGCATGCGGTTGATGGTGAAGTGCACGCCATAGTCGCGCAGGAATTCGATGTAGTTAAGCCGGTCCAGCCAGTCGGCATTGTTCACCATCCGCGCATCGGTGGCGCCTTCGCCGAAGGCAAGGAATTTTGCGAAAACCTGCTTGATGCCATCGAGATTGGCCGCGATCTGGGCATCGTTCAGAAGCTTGCGCGACTCGTCCTTGAAAGAGGGATCGCCGATCTTCGTGGTGCCGCCGCCCATCAGCGCGATCGGCTTGTGGCCGGTCTTCTGCATCCAGCGCAGCATCATGATCTGGACGAGTGAACCCGCATGGAGAGATGGTGCCGTGGCATCGAACCCGATATAGCCCGTGATCTTTCCGGCTTGTGCCGCGGCATCCAGCGCCTCGGGGTCCGAGATCTGGTGGATGAATCCTCTGGTCGACAGTATGTTGAGGAAATCGGACTTGAACTGGCTCATGGCACTGAACTCTTTTCGCGAAACGGTGCGGGCTCTTACCACGGGATGAAGTCGTGTCAAAACCACTGGCGGCACTGGGGCTGATGTCGGGCACGTCCCTCGACGGAATCGACGTTGCACTATTGACGACCGATGGCGAGGATGTGGTGGAGAGGGGACCCTCCGCCACATATCCCTACCGCCCCGAACAGCAGGCGCTTTTGCAGGATGCGCTGGAGGCAGCCAAGGCTCTCACAGACCGCGCCGCGCGGCCCGGCATCTTACGCGAGGCTGAACACGAATTGACGCTCTGGCACGCAGAAGCCGTTGAACGATTCTGCGAGGAGAACAAGCTAAACCTCTCAGATATAGACATAATCGGCTTTCACGGCCAAACCGTCATCCACCGTCCGGAACAGCGTCTCACGGTGCAACTAGGTGATGGCCAAGCACTTGCAACCTGCACCGGACGCCCCGTCGTCTACGACATGCGGGCAGCGGATGTAGCGGCTGGCGGGCAGGGCGCACCGCTCGTGCCGATCTATCATCGCGCGCTGGCGGCTTTGCTGCCGGAGCGTACCGTCGCCTTTCTGAACATTGGCGGCGTGGCGAACGTAACGTGCATTGGTCAAAATGGAGATCTCGTTGCCTTCGATACGGGTCCCGGCAATGCGCTCCTCAATGACTGGTGCATGAAGCGCATCGGAAAGCCGTTCGACGAGGATGGCCGGCTCGCCGCCATCGGGAATGTCGATGAGAGTGCTCTCGCACAATTGCTGGGCAATCCCTATTTTGAGGACAAGCCGCCAAAGTCCCTTGACCGTAACAGCTTCGCGTCACTCCCGCTGGGGCATCTTTCGGATGCGGACGGAGCAGCAACACTGATGGCCTTCACGAAGGGCAGCGTCATGCTGGCGAACGAATGGTTTCCGCAGCCGCCGACACGTTGGATCGTTTGCGGGGGCGGGCGGCTGAACCGCACTCTGATGGAGTCATTTCCCGGGCGGCCCTTGGTGTTCCAGACAGCCGAAGAAGCCGGCTTCAACGGCGACTCGATGGAGGCCGAGGCCTGGGCCTACCTTGCCGTGCGCTGCTTACACGGCCTGCCGATCACTTTCCCCGGCACGACCGGCGCGCCCTCGCCGATGTCAGGCGGGCTTGTGGCCCAACCCTAGATACCGCAGCGCCCGGCCATCGATGATGACCAGTGCGCCGATAATGATCAGCGCCCCGATGATCTCGCGGGGCTCCAGCGTTTCGTCCAGCACGGCGTAACCCAGCAGGATGGCCGATGCCGGGATCATCATCGTCACCAGCAGCACGTTCGCAGGCCCCGATCGTGCGACGACGCGGAAGAACAGAATATAGGCGAACGACGTCGCGAGCAGCGAAAGCCCCAGCAACGCCAGCCAGCTTTGGGCAGAAGCCTCCAGCAGCATCATGGGATCGTCGAAGCTGAAAGCGATCACCGCCATGATGGCGCTCGACACCAGCAATTGCCCCGTCGCCATGGTCAGCGGCGGAACATCCTTCACGCGGAGCTTGATCCACAGGCTTCCCAGCCCATAGCTCGCCGCAGCACCAAGGCACAGCAGGATGCCGATGCTTTGGGCACCTTCGCCCAGAAGGCCTCCGCCCTTGATCATGGCAACACCGCCGATGCCGATCAGGATGCCCAAAACCCTGCGCGCAACCAGCTTCTCCAGCCCCGCAATGGCAATGAAGGCCACGCCGAACAGCGGCGTCGTGGCATTGATGACGGAAGCAAGTCCGCTGGCGATCATCGTCTGCCCGGTAACGATGAGCGTGAAGGGAATGATGTTGTTGAGGATGGAGAGTCCGGCAATCGCCGTCCACGTCGCGCGATCACGCGGCAACCCACCCTGAACCAGCAAATGAATGGGCAGCAGTGCCGCTGCCGCGAGTATGACCCGCGCCATGACGATGACAAGCGGCGACAGGTCCCTGACCGCGATGCCGACGAAAAGATAGGACCCGCCCCAGATGACGGACAACAGAATGAGAAGTCCCCAGTCACGGATATCGATGTGGGATGAAGCAGGCGGCATCGGAATTTCCTGTTGTGCCGCCTGTGTCTAGACGTTTCGGGTACCTAAGCCACCCGAAAACCCGCTGCTTACATCTGCCCTTCGGCAGCCAGTCTCTTGTCGAGATAGGTCGAGCAGATCTTGGACAGGTCTTCGATCTTGTCCTGGAAGAAGTGGTTGGCGCCGGGAATCACCCTGTGCTCCACGGCAATGCCCTTTTGCGTCTTCAGCTTGGACACAAGACTGTGCACGGCCTCGGGAGACGTGACCGTATCCTTCTCGCCGTTGATGAACAGGCCAGACGCCGGGCAAGGTGCCAGGAACGAGAAATCATAATGCTTCGCCAGCGGCGCGACCGAGATGAAGCCCGAGATTTCCGGACGCCGCATCAACAGCTGCATCGAAATCCAGGCACCGAAGGACACGCCTGCGATCCAGCAGATCTTGGCCTCGCGGTTGAAGCTCTGCAGCCAGTCGAGGGCGGAAGCCGCATCCGACAATTCGCCCGCACCATTCTCGAAAATGCCCTGGCTGCGGCCCACACCGCGGAAGTTGAAGCGCAGCACCGAGAAGCCCCGGCTCTGGAACATCTGGTACATGGCATGAACAATCGGGTTGTTCATCGTGCCGCCAAAGGTCGGGTGTGGATGCAGCAGGATGGCGATCGGGCTGCCGGGTGCCTTGTTGTGGTGATAACGCGCTTCGATACGTCCGGCCGGGCCGCTGAAAATCACTTCTGGCATAAAGCTTTAGTCCTCATGGGACGAACCCTGTGGAATCTTCCGGCGGCAGGCCACCGAATTGTTGACTCCAGCACTCGGGCTTTCTATATCCCTGTTTAGAATTGTTCGAAACTGGCGTGGTGAAAACCACCAGTGAACCCCGCCTTTAGCACGGGTGCGGGGTTGAAAATCAAGAACTTCGTGCACTCGGAGCTGATTCGACGCCATGAAGATGAGCACCAAGGGCCGCTATGCCGTGATGGCGATGATCGACATCGCCGCGCATTCCCGTGGGGAACCCGTCTCGCTGGCCGAAATCGCCGAACGGCAGGACATCAGCCAGGAATATCTGGAGCAACTCTTTGGCAAGCTCCGCAAGGCCCAGCTGGTGGAAAGTTCACGTGGCCCCGGCGGCGGCTATCGCCTTGCGCGGGCAGCCCGCGATACGCCTGTCTCCGACATCATCCGCGCGGTGGACGAGGAACTCCAGCTCACCCGCTGCGGCGGCGATGCGGTTGAAGGCTGCGTCAGGGGCGAGCGTTGCAATGCCCATGACCTGTGGTCGTCCCTTGGCCGGCAGATGATCAATTTCCTGTCCTCGATCTCGCTTGAGGACGTGGTGGAAAAGCGCAACCTCGCCTTGTCCGCCACCATCAAGCAGACCAAGGACCGTCACGTGAGGCCCTCCGCGTGAGGACATACCTGGATCATAACGCCACCAGCCCGCTGCGCCCCGAGGCGAAGGCGGCGATGCTGGCGGCCATGGAACTGGCGGGCAACGCGTCCTCGGTCCATGCCGAAGGCCGTGCTGCCCGCAAGGTAATGGACGACGCGCGGGACGCCGTTGCGAATGCTGTTGGCGTGATCGCACCGATGGTCATTTTCACCGGCAGTGGCACTGAAGCCAATAATCTTGCGCTCAAGGGTGCTCCGATCGAGCGCATCATTATCTCGTCAATCGAGCATCCTGCGGTAATGGAAGCCGCGAAGGCTTGCGGAAAGCCGGTGCGAGTTATTCCCGTCACCGCGCATGGTGTTCTCGATCTTGGTGCACTGGAAGATGCGCTTCACGGGCCAAAGGCGCTGGTGAGCATCATGCTCGCCAATAACGAAACGGGCGTCATCCAGCCCATCCGCGATGTCGTGGCGATGGCGCAGGGCTTCGGCGCGCTGGTCCACACCGATGCGGTGCAGGCTTTGGGCAAGATCCCGGTCAACTTTGGTCTCTTGGGCGTCGACATGATGACGCTCTCCGCCCACAAGCTCGGTGGCCCCATCGGTGCTGGCGCATTGATCGTGCGCGATGGTCTGGCGCTGGAACCTTTGATCCACGGCGGCGGGCAGGAACTCCGCCGCAGGGCTGGAACTGAGAACCTTGCCGCTATCGCCGGTTTCGGCGCTATTGCTGCGAAAAACATGAACGCCGTCAAAGCCTTGCGCGACGAATTGGAATCATCGCTTGAAGGCGCGGTGATCTTCGGGGCTGGCGCTGACCGGCTTCCCAACACCACCTGCTTTGCTATTCCGGGCATGAATGCGGAAACGCTGCTGATGACTTTCGACCTCGAAGGTATCGCCTTATCGTCAGGCTCCGCCTGTTCCTCCGGCAAGGTGGCGAAATCGCATGTTCTGGCCGCCATGGGTGTCGCACCTGAAATCTCGAAGGGCGTTATCCGCGTATCACTTGGATGGGACACGGCATCCGGACAAATCGACCACTTCATCGCCGCGTGGCGCAAGATTATTGCACGCCACAAGGCCCGCGCTGCTGCTTGAAAGATAACAATGGCTGACCTCGAAACAATCGAACTCGTCAAGGACATCGAAGTCGACAAGTACAAGTACGGCTTCGAAACCGACATCGAATCCGATTTCGCGCCGAAGGGCCTGAACGAGGATATCGTCCGCTTCATCTCGGCCAAGAAGGGCGAGCCCGCCTGGATGCTCGAAGCCCGACTCGAATCCTATGCCCGCTGGCTGCAGATGGAGGAGCCCACCTGGGCGCGGGTCCATTATCCGAAGATCGATTTTCAGGACCTGTATTATTATGCCGCGCCAAAAAGCATGTCGGGGCCGAAGAGCCTTGACGAGATCGACCCCAAGCTGCTTGAAACCTATGCCAAGCTCGGCATTCCTCTCAAAGAGCAGGAAATCCTAGCGGGCGTCAGGAAGCAGGGCGAGAAGAGCGAACTCGACGATGCGGGCGGCAGCGAATACGCCTCCGGCAAGGTGGCAATCGATGCCGTGTTCGGCAGCGTCTCCGTCGTCACCACCTTCAAGGCCGAACTCGCCAAAGCCGGCGTCATCTTCTGCTCGATCTCGGAAGCGCTGCGTGAGCATCCCGAACTGGTGAAGAAGTATCTCTTCTCCGTCGTGCCGCAGGGCGACAATTACTATGCCGCGCTGAACTCCGCCGTCTTCTCCGATGGCTCCTTCGTTTATGTGCCGCCGGGCGTCCGCTGCCCGATGGAACTCTCCACCTATTTCCGCATGAACGCCAAGAACACCGGCCAGTTCGAGCGTACGTTGATCATCGCCGACAAGGGTTCCTACGTCTCCTATCTCGAAGGCTGCACGGCTCCGATGCGGGAGGAAAGCCAGCTTCACGCGGCCGTGGTTGAATTGATCGCGATGGACGATGCCGAGATCAAGTATTCGACCGTC
>JBKJQU010000418.1:0-3589 GCA_046594995.1 Aestuariivirga sp. | reverse complement strand
GGATGAACAGATTCTGGGCTTCGTGCCGCCGGAAACAGATGCGGATTTTGTCGTGGCCGGTTCCGCCGCAGGCAAGATGCTGCTGTCCGAATGCCTCGCCGATGGCGCGGCCAAGGGCGCGCTTAAGGGCAAGGCTTTAGCTGTTCCGAAGTGCCGCGACGAGGCCTTCTCGATCTCAGCCCTCTGGTGGGTAAAGGAGTCAACCGGCAAGGCCTTCGTCGACTACCAGAATGATTCGACCGCCAAGGATCTGCCGCTCGCCGCGCAGGAAGGCTACAAGGACATCGAACTTGCCAAGCGTTACACGACGACGGGCATGGCCACAGATCAGGGCAAGCTCGGCAACGTGAACGCCATCGCGATCATGGCCGAAGCCACTGGCAAATCGATCGAGCAGGTGGGCACTACCACCTTCCGGCCTTTCTATACGCCGGTCGCGTTTGGCGCCTTCGCAGGGCCCTTCACCGGGCACCACTTCCAGCCGGTACGCAAGACGCCGCTGCACGACTGGGCGGATGAGCTGGGGGCTGTCTTCGTCGAAACCGGATTGTGGATGCGCTCCTCATGGTTCCCGCTCGAGGGCGAGGACTGGCTCTCTTCCGCCTCGCGCGAAGTGCTCGCCACGCGCGGTGGCGTGGGCATCTGCGATGTCTCGACGCTGGGCAAGATCGATGTTCAGGGCAGGGATGCGGGCGCCTTCCTCGACAAGCTCTATTGCAATACCTTCTCGACCCTTGCCGTGGGCAAGGCGCGCTATGGTCTGATGCTGCGCGAGGATGGCATCGTCTATGACGACGGCACCACATCGCGTCTCGCAGAAGATCACTATGTGATGACCACCACCACGGCCAATGCGGCACGCGTGATGTCACAAATGGAATTCGCGCATCAGGCGCTGTTCCCCGAACTCGATGTCACCTATGTCTCGGTCACCGAGCAATGGGCGCAGATGGCGATTGCGGGCCCGAAGTCGCGGGCCACGCTGCAGAAGATTGTCGACGATCTTGTGATGACCGACGAGACCGTGCCCTATATGGCGGCGAAGGAAATCACCGTGCTGGGCGGCGTTCCGGCGCGGCTGTTCCGGCTGTCGTTCTCGGGCGAGCATGCCTATGAGCTGGCAGTGCCCGCTGACTACGGCAACATGCTTGCGCGCGCCGTTTATCAGGCGGGCCAGGAATTCGGCATCGTGCCCTATGGTGTTGAAGCCTTGTCGATCATGCGGGTCGAGAAGGGTCATGTTGCAGGCGGCGAATTGAACGGCACGACGACGGCGGCTGACCTCGGGATGGGCAAGATGATGTCCACCAAGAAGGATTACATCGGCCGCATGATGGCGGCGCGCGAAGGCTTGACCGATCCCAACCGGCAATGCGTCGTCGGCATCCGCCCGGTGGACCCGAAGGATCGCATCCGCGCGGGCTCGCATATCCTGAAGCTCGATACAGTTCCCTCGATGGCGAATGACCAGGGCTATCTCTCGTCGGTCGCATGGTCGCCCATGCTCAACACGTGGGTCGCGCTGGCACTGGTTTCCAATGGCCGCGCGCGCCACGGCGAAGTCGTCCGCGTGTGGGATGGACTGCGCGGCCACGAAACGCTGGGCGAGATCTGCGATCCCATCCATTTCGACAGGGAGAACAAAAGACTCCATGCCTGACCCAATCGCAACATCCGAAATCATGCTGCCGCGCGTCTCGCCGCTCGCCGATGTTTCCGTGCAGGGCCGCTTCGGCGCGGACCGTGGTGCGCCCGGTGTCGAATTCCGCGTGCGCCATCCCATGTCGATCGTCACGGTAATCGCGCGTGCCGGACAGGGCCGGGCTGTTGCCGCTGCACTTGAAAACTTCAATGCGCAATGGGCGGGGCCGGAGCAATATTTCGTCGTGGCCGAGGCCTATGGCGAAGGTGCGCTTTACCGCGAGCTGAAATCGGCACTCGACGGCATCGCATCGGTTTCCGACCAGAGCCATGGCCGTGTCATCATCCGCATTGCAGGCCCCAAGGCACGCGCCGTGCTGGCCAAGGGTACGCCGGTGGATCTGTACCCGGATGAATTTCCTGTGGGGAAATCCGCCTTGACCCAGATGGCGCATGTGGGCGTGCACCTCACCCGCGTGGGGGATGATGCCTATGATCTCTCCGTCTTCCGCGGCTTTGCAGAAAGCTTCTGGGAGTGGATCACGGAGCAGACGGAAGAGTTCGGCTATCAGGTGAAGTAAACAGATTTACGCTCAATTCTGGCTCTCAATGAATAACGGGATAAATTCTTATATGTAGAGCGACCTCAATGACTTTTGCTTGTAGATAGATATGATCCCTTCACTTAGGAATTAAGGTAGCGACGCCGACGACGTGTCAGAAACGTTGTTGCGTTCAAATTTCAAACCAGTCGCAGCTACTTTAAGTCGGTAACCTGAAGAAGCCGCAATCAATGCCAATATAACAATAGTGGCCAATACCGCAATTCGGTTGTAGTTAATCTTTGTCATCTGATTGACCTGTTAACGGTTCTAAGAGCCAAGGAGTTCGTTGTATTAGAGTGCCATCTTGGTGAACATAATCTCGAAGTAAGACCTGAATTGCAGCGCAAACTGCTGCTGATCTGTTCATGGAGAATCGCTGACAGGCCGTGTCTAGTTCCCGAAGTTCGTCATCTGACAATCTAAAGGATATAACTCTCTTGCTCATGTGCCCGATTCTAGACGGCAAATGTTAATAAAGCCTGTATTTCGTAATACGGGCATAAAAAAGTATTCTTAAAACAAGCTGCTTAATTGAAATTATTTTAATTCAATAGCTTAGATGTTTTCGAAAATGGTCTTGGACCTAGATTCTCTCCGCCAATCTCACAATCCGCTTGCAGGCTTCGGTGATCTGGGGCTGATCGACGGTAAGCGACACGCGCAGATGGCCCGTGCCGCCGGCGCCGAAGCTTTCGCCGGGCATGGTGACGACTTTTTCCTCTTCCAGCAGTTTCCAGGCGAAAGCCTCGCCCGTCAGACCGGTTTTCCGCACGTCCACCATCACGAACATGCCGCCTTCCGGCATGCGGGCAGAGACTTTCTTCGAACTGCTCAAGCCAGCTACAAGCGCCTTGGCACGGGCCTCGTAATTGCGCTTCATGTCGTCAAGCTCGGGGAAATGCGTATCGAGCGCGAAGGCCATCGCATCCTCGATGAATTGTTGCGAGCCGAAGAGCATGGTTTCGGTCACCGGAATGCAGCGGTCGCAGAAGTCTTCCGAGGCGGCGATCCAGCCGGCGCGGAAGCCTGGAATGGCGTGAGACTTCGAGATCGAGGACACGACCACTGTGCGCTTTTCAAGCTCCGGCACGTCGAATGGCGATGAGAACACCGTGTTGCCATAGGTCAGCGTCGCATAGACCTCGTCCGAGATGATCCAGAGATCGTGCTTCTCGCAAAGCTTGCCGATCTTCTCGATTTCGCTCCGCGTGAAGACGGCGCCCGTCGGGTTCGATGGCGTGTTCATCAGCAGCACGCGCGACCTTGGCGTGATGGCCTTTTCGAGGTCGGAGGCCTTCAGGTGGAAGCCATGATCGGGGTCCACGCGCACCGGAACCGTGATT
>JBKJQU010000350.1:0-5651 GCA_046594995.1 Aestuariivirga sp. | reverse complement strand
GCCTCGCTTGACCAAACGTCAGCCGAAATCACCGCCTCCTTGAGCGCCGTGAAAGACAAGCCCTACGTCGTCTTCCATGATGCCTATCAGTATTTCGAAGTGCGGTTCGGCCTTAACGCCGCAGGCGCCATTGCGGACATTTCGGCGCAGGCGCCTTCAGCCGAGCGCCTCAGCGAGGTGCGCCGCAAGATCGAGGAGACGAAGGCGGCCTGCGTCTTCCGCGAGCCGCAATATGACAGCAAGGTCGTCGGCACCGTGATCGAAGGCTCGTCCGCCCGCGAAGGCGTGCTCGATCCGCTCGGTGCGGCATTGACGCCCGGACCCGGCGCCTACCAGCAACTGATCCTCAATCTCGCCGCCAGCCTGAAGTCCTGTCTCGGCGGCTGAAGCCAGCCTTCACTTTTTTGCCGCATTGGCCCATCATTGCCTTTCAAATCGGCAACAAGGTGAACTCGGGATATGCGCTGGAAACTTGCTGCGGCGATACTGGCACTGGGCATCGGGGCAGCGGCTCCCGCGCAGGCGCATCCCCATGTCTGGATCGAGATGCGCTCCGACGTCGTTTTCAACGGCCAGGGCCAGATCCAGGGCTTGAACGTGATCTGGACCTTCGATGATGCCTATACGCAGATGGCGCTCGATGGCCTCGATGCCAATGGCGATGGCGTCTACAGCCAGTCGGAGATCGAGCCGCTGACCAAGGAAAACATCGCCTCGCTGAAAGACTATGATTTCTTCACGGCGCTCCGCTTCAACGGCGAGAAACAGGCCATTGGCGAGGTGACCGAGTTCGGCCAGATCTGGTCCAACGACAAGCTGCAGCTTCACTTCCAGTTGCCGCTGAAGACGCCGCTCGACCCCACCAGGGGCGAGTTCGTGGCCAAGGTCTATGACCCTGATTTCTTCATCGCCATCGACTACGTGAAGGATGATCCGGTGACGGTGATCGGCAACATGCCAAAGGGTTGCGAACTGGTATTGAAGCCGGTGCCGACCGATGCCGAGATCGAGGAAACCCGCACCATGCTTTCAACCAAGGGCGCGGACTGGAAGCCGGAGAACAACGAGGATTTCGGCGCGCTTTTTGCCCAGCCCGTCACCATCGCATGCAAGGCCTGATCCGTCTCGTTCTGGCGGCGGTGACCGCCATCTTCCTGTCTGCAGCGGTGATGGCGCCCGCCATTGCTCAGTCAACGGAGCAATCGGCGCCCGCCGTCAAGATCGACAGGAAGAAGCTTCTTGTCCAGCCGCGCAACAAGGACGGCACCGTCGAGCAGGTGGCCTTTTTCGATGACCCCGTGCTCTGGACGCGCGAGATGCAGCAGGCCTTTTATGGCAAGATGTCCGGCGCGCTCCGCCAGATGAGATCGGGATCGGCCCTTGCCGCCACATGGACGCTGATGCTGCTGAGCTTCGGCTATGGCGTGTTCCATGCGGCGGGCCCCGGCCATGGCAAGGCGGTGATCACCGCATGGCTTCTCGCCACCGAGCATGAGCTGAAGCGCGGCATTCTGATATCCTTCATGAGCGCCGTCATCCAGGCGCTGACCGCCATCATACTGGTCAGCGTGCTGTTCCTGATCGTCGCCAGGGTGGGCGCAACGGCGCGGAACGTTGCGGGCTATCTCGAAACTGCCAGCTATGGCCTGATCGGCCTCATGGGCCTTTATCTGATCTGGACGGCGCTGCGCCCGTTCGTAAGACTTTATCCCCCTCTCTCCCAAATTTCTGGGGGAGAGGGCAGGGTAAGGGGGATGCCAGAGCCGGGCAGGAATCAAATGGTTCTTGCCGTGGCAGCGCCCCCTCACCCTGCCCTCTCCCCCGCTGAAGCGGGAGAGAGGGGGGCTTATGCGCTCCACCAGTTCAACACGTTCCAGCCGCTTGCGGACAAGAACACCCCGGCCGATCATGTGCATGGTCCCGATTGCGGCTGCGGCCATTCTCATGTGCCCGCTGCGTGCGACCTTCGCGGTGACTTTTCCTTGGCCAAGGCTTTCTCGCTGGCCTTCGCTGTCGGCATCCGCCCCTGCACGGGTGCGATCCTCGTTCTCGTCTTTGCCAATGGCCTCGGGCTTTACTGGGCGGGCGTCGCCTCGACCTTCGCCATGGCGGTTGGAACCTTCATCACCGTGTCGCTGATCGCGGCGCTCGCGGTTTATTCCAAGAAACTCGCCACACGCTTTGCGGCGAAGGACGAGCGCTGGCTCTCATGGTTCGGTTTTGCCTTGCGTATCGGTGGCGGGAGTGTGATTGCCTTCCTCGGAACCATCCTGTTCCTGGGCTCGTTGGGCACCACCAACGCGATGATGTGAGACGTGATGCTGCGCAACCAATGGCTCGTTCTGGCCTTCTTTGCCGTCCTTTGCCTTTGTGTCGGCCTGTTCGGCGGCTGGGTTACGGCCCCCGCCGTCGAAAGCTGGTATCCAACGCTCAGCAAGCCGTCGTGGAATCCCCCCAGCTGGCTCTTCGGTCCGGTGTGGACCACGCTCTATGTCATGATGGCTGTCGCCGCCTGGCTCGTCTGGCGCACGAAGGACCGGATTGCGCCCGCCATGATCTTGTTCTTCTCGCAACTGGCCCTGAACTTCGCATGGTCGTTCCTGTTCTTCGGCGCGCGTTCGCCGTGGCTGGGCCTTGTCGACATCACCATGCTGTGGCTGGTGCTGGTTGCCACCATCTTCGCTTTCTTCGGCCGCTCCACCTGGGCCGGGCTGCTGATGGTGCCCTATCTTGCGTGGGTCAGCTTTGCCGCTGCCCTGAACTTTGCGATCTGGCGCCTGAACTGAGGGTTGGTTTGCGTGAAGGGACGTCAGTGAAAATCCCGTGACTTCGGAATGACCCGCACCTGTCGCGGGTGCCGCGCGGCGGGTTGCGCGTGAGGGTCGGGGCCGGGCTTCACCACTTCGTCCGCACGCGCCAGCGGGTTCTTCAGCAGCGCGCCGTCTTCCGCGAGCAGCGCCAGCCATGCTGTCTGGTCCTCGATGGTATTGGCCACCACATGGATGATGTCGCCCGTCTTCTGCACGCGGCCCCTGATGAGCATGAGGCGCGATCCCATCACGATGGCGCGGTGGGTTTCCAGCACCTGCGGCCAGATTACCGCGTTGCACACGGCGAACTCGTCTTCCAGCGTAAGGAAAACCACACCCTTGGCGGAACCCGGCCGCTGCCGCACCAGCACCACGCCCGCCACCGTGATGGCCGCGCCATTCTTCACGGCTTTAAGCTTCGCATTATCCGTCACCTTGCGTTCGTTGCACAGTGTACGGAGGAACTGCATGGGGTGCGCTTTGAGCGACAGTTTCAGCGTCTGGTAGTCGTTCACCACATGTTCGGAAAGCGGCATCTCCGGCAAGAGCACGGGCATTTCGCCGCCCTGCTCGCGCGTATCGGCAAAGGCAAACAGCGGCAGCGGCTTGGCCTTGGTGAGCGCCTTCACCTCCCACAGCGCCGCGCGCCGGTCGAGCCCCAGCGAGCGGAAGGCATCCGCCGCCGCAAGCTTTTCCAGCGCGGGCACGGGAACGCCAAAAGCGTGAAGATCGGCGATGGCAAATCCCTCATGCTGAGGTGCCCGCGAAGCGGGCCTCGAAGCATCCGACAGTGTCGCGCGTGATCGGCCCTTCGAGGCAACGCCTCCGGTGCTGCGCCTCAGGGTGAGGAACTGGAAAAGCACGGATGCATCTCCGGCCTTCAACCCATCGACCTCGCGAAGCCCCAGCCGCATGGGAAGGCGGGCCCCACCCGCTTCGCTCCGCTCGGCACCCTCCCCGCTAAAGCGAGGAGGGATAACTTCCCTTGTCCCTCTTCGCGAAGCGGAGAGGGTCCGCTGCGGAGCAGCGGGGGTGGGGTCTTCCAGCGTCGAATCCCAGCTCGAATAACTCACATCTACCGGTCTCACCTCCACGCCATGCTCCCTCGCATCGCGCACAATTTGCGCCGGGGCATAAAATCCCATCGGCTGCGAGTTCAGAAGCGCCGCGGCGAACACATCCGGATAATGGCATTTGAGCCATGACGAGACATAGACCAGATGCGCGAAGCTCGCGGCGTGGCTTTCGGGGAAGCCATATTCGCCGAAGCCCTTGATCTGGTTGAAGCAGCGCGCCGCGAAGGTGGCGTCATAGCCGCGCTCCACCATGCGGCTCACCATTTTTTGTTCCAGCCTCCCGATGGTGCCGCGCCGCCGGAACGTCGCCATGGCCTTGCGCAACTCGTTCAATTCGCCGGGCGTGAATTCGGCGGCCACCATGGCGAGCTTCATCGCCTGTTCCTGAAACAGCGGCACGCCCTTGGTGCGGCCCAGCACATCGCGCAGTTCATTGGCGGGACCAAAATCGGGATGCGGTGCCGGATACTCTTCCGGCTCCAGCCCATCGCGCCGCCTCAGGTAAGGATGCACCATGTCGCCCTGGATAGGGCCGGGCCGCACGATCGCCACCTCGATCACGAGGTCATAGAAACAGCAGGGCTTCAGCCGTGGCAGCATGTTCATCTGCGCGCGCGATTCGACCTGGAACACGCCCACCGAATCCGCCTTGCACAGCATGTCGTAGACCACTCCATCCTCGCGCGGCACGGTGGCGAGCGTGTAGTGAAGCCCGTACCATTGCTCGATCAACTCGAGGCTTTTCCGGATGCAGGTGAGCATGCCGAGTGCCAGCACATCGATTTTCAATATGCCCAGCGCGTCGATATCGTCCTTGTCCCATTCGATGAAGGTGCGCTCATCCATCGCCGCGTTGCCGATGGGCACGGTCTCGTCCAGCCGCTCGCGCGTCAGCACGAAGCCGCCCACATGCTGCGAAAGATGACGCGGGAAGCCGGCGATCTCGTCCGACAGTTCGATGACCTTGGCGAGCAGCGGATCGTCCGGATCGAGCCCCGCTTCCTTCAAGCGCCCATTGTGCATCTCTTCCCGCATCTGGCCCCACACGATGCCAGCGAGCGTGGCCGTCACATCCTCAGAAAGGCCCATGACTTTTCCCACCTCGCGTACGGCGGAGCGCCCGCGATAGGTGATGACGGTGGCGGCAAGCCCCGCCCGCTCGCGGCCATAGCGCTTGTAGATATACTGGATCACTTCTTCGCGGCGTTCATGCTCGAAGTCGACGTCGATGTCGGGCGGTTCTTTGCGCTCCTCCGAGATGAAGCGCTCGAACAGCAGGTCGATCTGGTTCGGATCGACCGCGGTGATGCCGATGCAATAGCAGACGGTGGAATTCGCAGCGGAGCCGCGGCCCTGGGCCAGGATCGGCGGGTCCTGCTGGCGCGCGAAGGTCACGATATCGTGGACGGTGAGGAAATAGGGCGCGTAATTCAATTTCTCGATCAGCACGAGTTCGCGGCCGATCCCCTCCTTCACCTTTTGCGGTACGCCTTGCGGGTAGCGTTCGGCGGCACCCTCCCATGCCAGATGCGCGAGGTGGGCTTGCGGCGTCTTGCCTTGCGGGATCGGCTCTTCCGGGTATTCATATTTCAATTCGTCGAGCGAGAAGCGGCAGGCCTTGGCGATGGCGAGCGTGTTGGTGATGGCTTGGGGGTGATCGCGGAACAGCCTTGCCATTTCATCCGGCGTTTTCAGGTGCCGCTCGGCATTGGCCTCCAGCAGGAAGCCCGCTTGCGCCACGGGCACGCCTTCGCGGATCGACGTC
>JBKJQU010000238.1:0-3219 GCA_046594995.1 Aestuariivirga sp. | reverse complement strand
GAACCGCGCCAGCGATCGACCAGGCGTCGATTCCCTCCTGATAGATCAGGTAGCCTGCAAAGGCGGTGAGCGGCAGGCGCAGGAAATCCATCGGCATGACGACGGTTGCATCGGCCAGCGAGATCGCCTTTGACAGGCAGTAGTGAGAAACCGTGCCGGTGGTGGCGACGACGGCGATCCACTTCCAGCTTTCGGGCGGTGGTGTGGTCCAGGTGAGCCAGGCGGGGATGATGCCGATGACCGATTGAATGGCAAACATCATGAAGATTACGGTCAAGGCCGTGTCGCGCCGGGTGATGAACTTGGTAAGCGTGACGGAGCCCGCGAACAGGAGTGCTGCGGCAAGCGCCACCACATGGCCGGGGTTCAGCGTGAGGCCCGGCTTTACGATCATCAGGACGCCGGCGAAACCGATGATGAGGGCCGCGATCTTGAAGCCGAACATGCGTTCGCCGAGAAAAGCCACAGCCAGCATGGCGATCCACAGCGGCATGGTGAATTCGATGGCGATGACTTCGGCCAGCGGGATCAGCAGGAGTGCCGAGAACCACGCATATTGCCCGCCATAATGGATGACGTTGCGGATCATGTGCAGCCGGAACTGCGACAACCGGTGGAGGAGGCCGCCGTTCAGCATGACGAAGGGAATGAGAATGATGGTGGCAAGCACGCTGCGGAACAGCATCAGCTCGAAAATCGATATGGCCTCTGCCAGCTCGCGGCCTGCAACGGTCATGGCCAGCGTGGCCGTGAGCCAGCCCGCCATCCATAGTCCCGCCTGACCGATCTTCTGCTGTGGCACGAGGGTTCCTGCCCAATGACGGGCCAATCCTTAACGCGAAGGGGCCTTGCGCCGATAGACCGGAAACGGCATGGCAACCCTGCTTTTCACAAATCCTTGACGGGGGAAACCGGCTGACGCATGGTGCGCCCCGAAATGACCCGCCCCCGCACCATCGCTGCCATGTGCAGCATCATGATTTGCAGCTAGCCGAAAACCGCTGGCAGGGCGCCGCTTGACTTGAACTCAGATGAAGCGATCCCCGGGCCGGCAAGCCTGAGGAAACCCATGTCTCTGCGCCTTTACAATACGCTGACCCGCACGAAAGAGGAGTTCAAGCCCCTCGATCCTGAAAACGTGCGCATGTATGTGTGCGGGCCCACCGTCTATGATTTTGCGCACATCGGCAACGCAAGGCCCGTCATCGTGTTCGACGTGCTGTTCCGCCTGCTGCGGCACCTCTATGGGCCGGAGCATGTGACCTATGTGCGCAACATCACGGATGTGGACGATAAGATCAACGCGCGGGCCTTGCGGGATTTTCCCAACCTGCCGCTGAACGAGGCGATCCGCAGCGTGACGGAGAAGACGGCGAACCAGTTCTTTGCCGATGCAAAGGCTCTGGGCTGCCTCGAGCCAACCGAGCAGCCGCGCGCCACTGACAATATTGCTGAGATGATCGAGATGATCGGTACGCTGATCAATCGCGGCCATGCCTATGTGGCCGACGGCGAAGTGTTGTTCAGCGTGCCCTCGATGCCGGAGTATGGGGCGCTCTCGCAAAGAAAGCTCGAGGACCAGCAGGCAGGTGCCCGCGTGGCCGTGGAGGCGCACAAGAAGAACCCGGCGGACTTCGTGCTGTGGAAAATGTCGAGCGCGGAGGAACCCGGTTGGGAGAGCCCGTGGGGAAGAGGCCGCCCCGGCTGGCACATCGAATGCTCCGCCATGAGCAAGCGCTATCTGGGCGAGGTCTTCGACATCCACGGCGGCGGGCTGGACCTGATCTTCCCGCATCACGAAAACGAAATCGCCCAATCCCGCTGCGCCCACGGCACGGACGTGATGGCCAAGGTCTGGATGCATAACGGGTTTTTGCAGGTGGAAGGACAGAAGATGTCCAAGAGCCTGGGGAATTTCGTGACGATTAGTGAGTTGTTGCAGGATTGGCCGGGTGAAGTCCTGCGCTTTAACATGCTGCGCACACACTATCGTCAACCAATTGACTGGACAATCAGAGGACTGCGGGAAAGTAGGCGTGTATTGGAGCGTTGGTCCGAGCTAAAGGCGTTCGCCTCTGCACATGACTGGATGTCTGTTGGAATGCGGCTTTCGGATCCAATCCCGTCCAACGATTTTCTCAATGCCCTTGTCGATGATTTAAATTCAGTTTCCGCAGTTACTGAGCTTCATCGACTTGCCAAAGAGGCCGAGCGAGGTGATGCAAAATCCTCTTTTGAACTTCTAAGCGGCTGGAACTTATTGGGCTTCACATTGTCAGAATTCATTGCCAATACACACATTACCGGCCTCACTGAAGTGGAGGATGGAGAACGTATAAGGGCACAGCTCAACCAGCGCCTTCTAGCCCGCAAGGCCAAGAACTGGGCCGAGAGCGACCGCATCCGCGACGAGCTGGCGGCCATGGGCATCATCATCAAGGACAACAAGGACGGCACCACAAGCTGGGAAGTGAAGCGATGAGCGCGGCCACCTTCACAGTCTCTCCAGCTTGCGGGAGAGTACGGCCCTTGCGGAGCAAGGGCCAAGTGAGGGGGAGTCACCCGTCACACTTCCCCTCACCTGGCCTTCGCTGTGCGAAGGCCGTCCTCTCCCGCAGGCGGGAGAGGATGTTTCCGGAGTCTGAAACATGAACACGCCCGAAAAGAAATCCTGGCACGACAGCCTGCCATTCCCCAAGCACTGGCTCGGCTACATCGCGCTGAAGATCATCGTGCTGGCGCTCGCCATCTACATCGTGCTGCGCTGGAACGGATTGCTGTGATGACACGTGAACGGCTCTATCTCTTCGACACCACGCTGCGCGATGGGCAGCAGACTCCGGGGGTGGATTTTTCGCTCGAAGACAAGCTTGTGGTGATGGGCATGCTGGACCAGATCGGCGTCGATTATATAGAAGGCGGTTATCCGGGCGGCAACCCGACGGACACGGCCCTGTTTTCAACCGAGCGAAAAACCAAGGCAACCTTCACGGCCTTCGGCATGACGAAACGTGCCGGGCGCTCGGTTTCGAACGATGCCGGGCTTCAGCAATTGCTGGCCGCGAAGGTGCCTGCCCTGTGCTTCGTCGCCAAGTCGTGGGATTATCATGTGCGCGTGGCGCTCGGCTGCACCAACGAGGAAAACCTCGAAACCCTGCGCCAGACGGTGGAAGCGGCAAGGGCGATCAACAAGGAGGTGCTGATCGACTGCGAGCATTT
>JBKJQU010000416.1:0-2842 GCA_046594995.1 Aestuariivirga sp. | reverse complement strand
CCCGGCATGTTGGCGACGCAGTAATGGATGACGCCATCGACCACATAGGTTGGGTCGATGGCGTCATCCATTACTGCGTCGCCAACATGCCGGGCGGCGTTGCCCGCACCTCCACCTACGCGCTGAACAACGTGACGCTGCCCTTCGCGCTGGCCATCGCCGGCAAGGGCTGGCAGAAGGCGCTGTCGGATGACGTGCATCTGCGAAACGGCCTCAACGTTGCCCACGGCAAGGTTACCTACAAGGCGGTGGCGGACGATCTGGGCTATGCCTATGTCGCCGCTGAAACTGCAATGGCGGCTTAAACAGCCATATCCTTCAATTCATCCTTCTCCCCCCGCGCAGCGGGAGGGGAAGGTGGACGCGAAGCGGACGGATGGGGTGGTTCCGCGTGAAGAACCCCCTCGGTCAGTTGCTGGCGCAACTGCCACCCTCCCCACTGGCGCGAGGAGGGATGAATTGGGATTACATCCCCGTCCTGGGCTTCGTCTCGTAGTAATAATTGGCCTTCCTACCATAAATCAGTCCACGGAGCATCTTCCGCGCCGTCTCTGATTTACGGATGGGATCGATCACGGCACGCATGGCGTCGTGCGCCACCACTTTCATCATGTCGCGCGCGGGCGAAACACCCGGCGGCTTCTGAGGCAGCCCGAAGCGGCGCAGTGTGCCATTTATGAGCCTGATCTTGTTGAGGCGGAGCACTTCAGGCGTCTTCCACGTCATCGCCATCGAGATAGAATAGCTGTTCCCCGTGCTCACCCAGTGCGGGATCATGTAGGGCATGTGCAGCGCATCGCCTGGCTTCAGCGTATGCAGCGTGGCGCGCTCCTCATACCAGGTTTCATATCTCTGGTTCCGGTGCTTCGACGGCGAGATCTCCATGTCTTCCTCGGAGATCAACTTGCGATCGGCATTGTCGAAGGTGCGCACGAATTTGTCGCCCCTGATCTGAATCAGGATGTTTTCTTCGGCATCGAGATGAAACGGTGTCGTGGCATTGGCGGAAGACACGAAGATATATCCCTGCAGGTCCGAGTAATCGCCCGCCTTGCGGCCAGCGGCGAGATTTGCCTGTTCCACGAAGGCTTCAAGCAGCGCACGGTATTCCAGGTCCTGCTCCACCATCTTGATTACCATCCACGCATTCGCCGTCTCGATCGAGGCAATCACATCTTCCGCCGCCATGTCGATCTTTGGCATGTCGGCGGGCTTGACGCCCACCGCCACCATGCCGGAATTGTATTCGATCCTGTCCCGCGGCAACGACTTGGCCAGTTCTACAAGGCGCGGCAGCTTGAACAGCGGATGATCCGCCAGGCTATGCTTCAGAGTGAAGGCAGACTGCAAAAATTTGGCGGCTGCGATTGCCGGATCGACGGAAACGATGCTAGCGTTGCTGTTCATGAGCGGTGCCTTCCTGTCAGTTTGTAGAAAACACTGCGGGCGCGCCCGCGAAGCATGCGGCGCATCCACTCGGTATTTACGATCAGATTGAAGCGGGCTTCCTCCATCGCCGGGCTGCCGATCATCACATCGGCCACGTGCAACCGGTCGCGCCAGAGTTGGTTGATCATGGGATGATCGGGAATGGCGCATGAATCAGCCTGGGTGATGCCCTCGGCAAACATCTGCTCGGTTGCATGAAGGATCAGCAATACGCCGGGTGAAAATCTGGCCCAGTTCTCATCGTAGGCAATCTTGCCAAGCCAAGCTTCGCGGCCATCGGCGATGGCATACATCATGGCGATCGGCTTGCCGTCGAGCGCCAACTTCCAGAAGCGCAGCTTGCCTGCAGCCTCCAGTCCCCTGGCAGCGTCATGCAGCATCAGGACGGCGTCGGCATTGGCTCGAAGCGCCGTGCCGCGTTTGCCTTTCCAGCCTGCCGCTTCCAGTGTCAGGAACTCGGCAACCCATGATGCGGGATCACCTTCGCGAAACTCCAGCGCCTCGAACCGGCCCGCCTCGCCAAGCCTTGCCTGAAGCCTCCGGTATTCCTTCCGGCGCTTGCGCTCGAAATTCTGCTCGAACCAGGTGGCATAGGCGCCCACCGGCCGAAGCACCGCACGCTCCCATGTGTCGAGCAGTGCGGTATAGCCAGATGTTTCCTCTATCGCCTTCCAGACTTTGCTACCTACCGGCACGGAATGCATGAGCAGCGGACGATCGAGTTTTCGCAGCAGCGAATGCAACGCGGCGGCGCCGGCATTGCGGCCCAGATGCGGAAGGCCGAAATGGCTGACGGGTGTTGCAATCGTTGCAAAGTGGCCAAGCGGCAATCGCGGCGGCTTCAGCGGCAGCGCCAGTTGCAGCCCGGCGGAATCGCGCACCTGTGCCAGAATCGCTCCCGGCATCCTGCCAAGGGCGGGCAGCAGCAGCTCGGGCAGGTTGTTGCCTGATGGGACCAGCGCATGGGCTGAAAGAGCATGCCATTCCACCGCAACAGCAGCATCCGGGGTGCCCAGGCAGCAATCCATCAATGACCAGTTTGAAACAAGCATGCCCAATGGTGAAGCAAACCATGCACCAAACCGTTTACTACCCCCGACTGGTGAAAAACATACTTAAAGCCGAGCAAGCAGCTGTTTCAAAACGAAAAAGCCAGCCCAAAGGCTGGCTCTTCAAAACTCAAGGAGGTTGATCAGGCCTCGGTCTTGACTGACAGAACCTGGCGGCCCTTGTAGAGGCCGGTCTTCAGGTCGATGTGGTGGGGGCGGCGAAGCTCGCCCGACTTCTTGTCCTCAACCCAGGTGACGGTCTGTTCGTGGTGACCGGAGCGGCGCATGCCGATACGGCTCCTGGACATTTTTTTACGTGGAACGGCCATGTCGTAACTCCATAA
>JBKJQU010000327.1:0-3465 GCA_046594995.1 Aestuariivirga sp. | reverse complement strand
CAAGGTTCCGAGATTCGTCATCCGCACGGTGAAAGGCCGTCCAGTGCGCGGCATCACGGGGGTGACAAGCGGGGCGATGGTGACGGCCGCGCGCAGTTCCTCCAAGAGGCTTTGCTGTGCAGATTTGTCGAGAAAGCCGGGGTGGAATTTCAGGCCGTTGAGCATCACATCCAATTACCTCACCCTGATAGTAACGGTTATCTGTCTTTGCCGGACTTGTTCCGGCAACCCATTACTCAACAGGCGCTGGCGCTTGTGGTAGCCATAGGTCCCCGCAACAAGTGCGGGGATCACAGTGTTGGTAGTAGGAGGGTACGATGAAATCCTGCAAGCTCATTTCGGGCGGCGAGAGTTATTCCGGCAAGCAGGGTCTGTTCTACTTCTCCGGCATCTCGGCGCAATCAACGGGTGCGGACAAGCTCTGCATGCATATCGTGACGATTCCGCCCGGCGTTTCAGCGAGGCCGCACTATCATGAGGCGCACGAATCGGCGATTTTCGTACTGGAAGGCACTTCCGAGATGCGGCACGGCCCCAATCTGGAGCATGTAATGCAGATCAAGGCGGGAGATTTCTGCTACATTCCGGCGGGCGTTCCGCACCAGCCCTATAACCCCACGGACAAGCCCGTCCGCGCCGTCATCGCCAGAACCGATCCCAACGAGCAGGAGAGCGTTGTGCTGCTGGATTGACCCGTCTCAAATCTCCGATCACGGACGCTTGATCACGCAACCCCCCCTGCCTATATAGCCCTCGAACACCTTGGAGGCCTTGGGAATCAGGGCGACAGGGACCATATCTTAAATCAGGAGGCGGATCCCCGCGTCGCGGGGATCAGGGAAGTGCTATAAAGGGCTTCCCTAAGTCCGCCTGCCAACTGGAGGACATGATGGCGAAAGTTATTGGTATCGACCTCGGCACAACGAATTCCTGTGTTGCCGTCATTGAAGGAAAGACCCCGAAGGTCATCGAAAACGCGGAAGGTGCCCGCACCACGCCCTCGATCGTCGCCTTCACCGCCGATGGCGAAACGCTCGTCGGCCAGCCCGCCAAGCGGCAGGGCGTCACCAATCCCGAGAATACCTTCTTCGCGATCAAGCGCCTGATCGGCCGCCGCATGGAAGACCCCATGGTGGCGAAGGACAAGAAGCTCGTCCCCTACAACATCATCAAGGCCGACAATGGCGACGCCTGGGTGGACAGCCGCGGCAAGAAGTTCTCGCCGTCGCAGATCTCCGCCTTCACGCTGACCAAGATGAAGGAAACCGCCGAGCGTTATCTCGGCGAGCCGGTCACGCAGGCCGTCATCACGGTTCCGGCCTATTTCAACGACAGCCAGCGCCAGGCCACGAAGGATGCGGGCAAGATCGCCGGCCTCGAAGTGCTGCGCATCATCAACGAGCCCACCGCCGCGGCGTTGGCCTACGGCCTCGACAAGAAGGAAGCCGGCACCATCGCGGTCTATGACCTTGGCGGCGGCACCTTCGACGTCTCGATCCTCGAGATCGGCGATGGCGTGTTCGAAGTGAAGTCGACCAACGGCGACACCTTCCTCGGCGGTGAAGACTTCGACATGCGTATCGTCGATTACCTCGCCGACGAGTTCAAGAAGGAGCAGGGCATCGACCTCCGCAAGGACAAGCTGGCCCTCCAGCGCCTGCGCGAAGCGGCTGAAAAGGCCAAGATCGAGCTTTCTTCCGGCGCCCAGACTGAAATCAACCTGCCGTTTATCACGGCGGATGCGTCAGGCCCGAAGCATCTGACGATCAAGCTGACGCGCGCCAAGCTCGAAGCCCTCGTCGAAGACCTGATCCAGAAGACCATCGAGCCTTGCCGCAATGCGCTGAAGGATGCCGGTGTCACCGCCGGCCAGATCGACGAGGTCATTCTCGTCGGCGGCATGACGCGCATGCCGAAGGTCATCGAGATCGTGAAGCAGTTCTTCGGCAAGGAGCCGCACAAGGGTGTCAACCCGGACGAAGTTGTCGCCATCGGCGCCGCGATTCAGGCCGGTGTCCTGAAGGGCGAAGTGAAGGACGTCCTCCTTCTCGACGTGACGCCGCTGTCCTTGGGCATCGAGACGCTGGGTGGCGTGTTCACCAGGCTCATCGAACGCAACACCACGATCCCGACCAAGAAGAGCCAGGTCTTCTCGACCGCTGACGACAATCAGACGGCCGTGACGATCCGCGTCTTCCAGGGCGAGCGCGAAATGGCGGCCGACAACAAGATGCTCGGCCAGTTCGATCTCATGGGGCTGCCTTCGGCGCCACGCGGCATACCGCAGATCGAGGTGACGTTCGATATCGACGCCAACGGCATCGTCAATGTGTCCGCCAAGGACAAGGCGACGAACAAGGAGCAGCAGATCCGCATCCAGGCCTCTGGCGGTCTCTCTGATTCCGAGATCGAGAAGATGGTGAAGGAGGCGGAAGCCAACGCCGCCGAGGACAAGAAGCGCAAGGACCTGGTGGAAGCCAGGAACCACGCCGAAGCCCTCATCCACTCGACCACCAAGTCGATGGCGGAATATGGCGACAAGGTCTCCGCTGCCGACAAGTCGGCCGTCGAGGCCGCAGTTGCCGAGCTTCGCCCCGCCATGGAGGCAGACGATGCGGAAGCCATCACCGCCAAGACCAATGCGCTGGCGCAGGCCGCCATGAAGGTTGGCGAGGCGATGTACAAGTCGCAGGCCGGTGCCGGTGGCGCTCCGGGCGGTGATGCTGCCGATGGTGCGGGACCGCGCGATGAAGACGACATCGTCGATGCCGACTTCGAAGAAGTCAGGGACGACGACAAGAAGGTCTAAGCAACATGAGTTGCAAAATCCCGCTCCGTGTTTGCAGCCCTTTGGGCTCGCAACGCGGGGCGGGGTTCTGCTATATTCCATCGCTCCCTCTCGCCTCACCCTGAGGTGCCCGCAGCATGCGGGCCTCGAAGGGCGCGGCGCATCACGGTAAGATAACTCATGGCCAAGCGCGATTTTTACGAGGTTCTGGGCGTCAGCAAGCCGGCTGACGAAAAGGAGCTGAAAGCCGCCTATCGCAAGCTCGCCAAGCAACTGCATCCCGATGCCAATCCGGGCGACAAGTCGGCGGAAGCGAAGTTCAAGGAAATCAGCGAAGCCTACGACGTGTTGAAGGACCCGCAGAAAAAGGCGGCCTACGACCGCTTCGGCCATCAGGCTTTCGAAGGCGGCATGGGCGCTGCGGGGCGAGGCCCCAATGGCGGCGCGGGTTTCGGGCCGGAATTCAATTCCTCGATGTCGGATATCTTCGAGGATCTGTTTGGCGACTTCATGGGCGGCCAGCGTGGTGCCGGGGGTGCGGGCGGGGGCGGGCAGCGCCGTGCTGGCCGTGGCGGCACCGGCGCCTCGCGTGGCCCCGATCTCCGCTACAACATGGAAATCAACCTCACCGAGGCATTCACCGGCAAGAATGCGCAGATCCGCGTTCCCTCGTCCGT
>JBKJQU010000320.1:0-3716 GCA_046594995.1 Aestuariivirga sp. | reverse complement strand
GTTATGAACCTTCTGAGGGGTCACACTGATTCATCTGCGGAAGGGCGGAAAGCGCGCACCCGAACAAAGAGAGCAAAATCTGCGCATAACGGGACTGGCAAATTCAAGAGGACCAGGACTGCCAGCCTTGCCAACAACAAAAATCATCACTGACATGAAGCTGCTATGGACGGCAGCGCGCTACGTGAAACGCTCCATTGATGGAGCATTCTGTCTGCCGTGAGCGAGAGTGCCTGACGCGGCACGGAGATTTTCACGGTCATGTGATTTGGCCAGACAAATTGCTTCCGCGTAGAGGGGTTCTGTATGCACTGTCTTCCAGGCAATTCATCAATATTTATAAGTGAATTTGTGCACAATTCCAACATTGGATAGTAAGTGCATCAAGATTGCCTGATGCTTGGTGAGTATGGTTTCAAGACCGGGGTAACGCAAAACCATACCATCGCCCCATGCCAGCATCGCCGCTCTTGTACCGGCGAATGAGAGGCAGCAACACTCTACCAATTCTCCGTTGTTCATCCGGCGATGGTCCTCCGCCCATGTTTGCAGGGCAGGGAACTGTCATCCCATTTTGCAAATAGTCAATATGAAGAACTGCTGAATTGGACAACAAGCAAGACAGCGTGATTACCAGACGGCTGCTAGCACCAAAATCAAATCAGAACGATATCAGTTAAATCTTTGATCCGATGGTGGAGCCAGACGGAATCGAACCGACGACCTCTTGCATGCCATGCAAGCGCTCTCCCAACTGAGCTATGACCCCTAATCCATCGATGTCGCTGCTCGGGGGCAGCGAAGCGGGGCGGAACCTAGTTCCGCCGCCGCGAACAATCAAGCGCTATTTCTTCATCTCTCTTCTTCGTCTTCCTTGCCGCCGGGGCCGTCGAGAAGGCCCGACATGCCGTCGCCCTCCTCTTCTTCCTCGACGAGGAACGTATCGTCCTCGGCTTCGGCAGCGTCCGTGTCTTCGCCCAGATCCACGTCCTCGATGCCTGCGGTTTCGTCATCGGCGACGTCCGGTGCTTCCGCATCTTCGAGGCTCACCAGCTCGACGTCGGATGTTTCGACGTCGTCGGCCTCGATCACGCGCGGCTTCGGCTGCGGTGGCATGGCGGGCATCTCGCCCTTCGAAGGCAATACCGATGCGGCCACGAAATTGGCGGCGCACTTGGGGCACACGATCGGGTTCTTCAGAAGATCGTAAAAGCGTGCCGCACAGGACGGGCATGTGCGTTTGGTTCCGAGTTCAGCCTTGACCACGGTTGATCCTTTCGACGACAGGGAATGGCATGATTGAGCCGCTCCATGACACTTCTTTGCGGCATTGTCAAAAGCCAATGAAACCGGGTGGTGACAGAAGCCGATATGATCGTGTATCGGAGCGCACCATGACACATAATTCCGCCTTGAGCCCGCTTCCCCTCATCTCCCGCAAATCCGGCCCCTTGAAGGGCACGATCCGCGTGCCGGGCGACAAGTCGATGTCGCACCGGGCGCTGATGTTCGGCGCAATCGCCATAGGCGAGACCACGATCACGGGCCTGCTCGAGGCGGAAGACGTGATCAACACCGCCAAGGCGATGACGGCACTGGGCGCGAAGGCGGAGCGTGATCCGCAAGGCATCTGGCATGTGCAGGGCGTGGGCGTGGCAGGACTGCGCTCGCCCGCCGAACCGCTGGATTTCGGCAATTCCGGCACCGGTGTCAGGTTGGCCATGGGCCTCATGGCGACGACGCCGCTCAGTGCCCGCTGCGTGGGAGATGCCTCGCTGTCCAAGCGCCCCATGGGCCGCGTCACCGTTCCCTTGTCGCTGTTTGGCACCGGTTTCGAGGCCTCCGAAGGCAACCGCCTGCCGCTGACGATCCATGGTGCGAAGAACCCGGTTCCGGTCACCTATACGCTTCCCGTGGCGTCTGCCCAGGTGAAGTCCGCCGTGCTGCTGGCGGGGCTGAACACACCGGGAAAGACGACCGTCATCGAGCCGACGGCGACGCGAGACCATACCGAGCGCATGCTCAAGGGCTTTGGCGCGCGGATCAGCGTGGAAGTAAGGGAAGATGGCCGCCATATCGCCATCGAGGGCCAGCATGAGTTGAAGGCGCAGGCGCTGGATGTGCCGGGCGATCCTTCGTCAGCCGCCTTCCCGATGGTGGCGGCGCTGATCACGCAAGGCTCCGGCATCGTCATCGAAAACATCATGCTGAACCCCACCCGCACCGGTCTGATCGACACGCTGATCGAGATGGGCGGCAACATTTCAATCGAAAACCGCAGGCTGGCGGGCGGCGAGGAAGTGGGCGACCTTCACGTGAAGTATTCGCACCTTCACGGCATCAGGGTTCCGGCATCGCGCGCGCCCTCGATGATCGACGAATATCCGGTCCTCTCGGTTGCGGCCTCCTTCGCTGACGGCACCACCCGCATGGAAGGGCTGGAAGAACTCCGCGTGAAGGAAAGCGACCGTCTTGCGGCGGTGGAGGCAGGCCTCCAGGCCAACGGCGTTCCCACCCAGTCGGGCCGCGACTGGCTCGAAGTCTCAGGGGGCGGTGCTCCGGGCGGCGGCAAGGTGACGACGCACATGGACCATCGCATCGCCATGTCCTTCCTCATCATGGGGCTGGCGTCGCGCATCTATACGACGATTGACGACAGCCGCTTCATTGCGACGAGCTTTCCCGATTTCAATGGGTTGCTGAACGGCTTGGGCGCGCGCATTTCCGCAGTTGACGCAAAATGATCATCGCCGTCGATGGGCCCGCCGCCGCTGGCAAGGGCACCATCGCCCGGGCTCTGGCCCGGCACTTCGGCTATCATTTCCTCGATACGGGATTGCTTTACCGCATGGTGGGGCTGGCCGTGTTGCGGGCAGGGGGTGATCCCAACGACAGGGCCGCCGCGATCAGTGCCGCTCAGGACCTGAACCCCGGCGGATTCCATGATGGCGAGTTGCGGAGCGAAGACGTGGGTTCCGCCGCCTCGATCGTCGCCGTCATTCCGGAAGTCCGCGCCGCCTTGCTGGAGTTCCAGCGGGCCTTCGCGCGGCAGGACCCGGGAGCGGTTCTCGATGGCCGCGACATCGGCACCGTCGTCTGCCCCGATGCGGATGTGAAGCTGTTCATTACGGCAAGTGCGGAAGTTCGCGCGCTGCGCCGCCAGAAAGAACTGGGCGCATCCGATTTCGAAACCGTCCTCGCTGAAATCAAAGCTCGCGACCTGCGCGACAGCCAGCGTGCGACAGCACCGCTTGTGGCGGCGAAGGATGCAATGGTGATTGATACATCCGGGATGGAAGTCGAGACGGCGATTGCCGCTGCCATCAGTGTAGTTATAGCAAAGCAAAGCTAAGTCATCTTGAACTACGACATACCTGTCGGGCTTGCGGGCACGTAAAACGCAATGACACCTGACGCGCAGTCCTATCTCCAGCCTGGAAATTCGGCAGTCACCCGAAGACAAGGAATCGGACGATGGAGTTGCCCTGATCAGAACCGGTGCTTCAGGCCCGCCTGCTTCATGATGCCATTGGCAGTGTGGCGGCTCTAGATTTTCGCGTCGACCGGGAAGTGTCTGTTGGTGACAGGTGAGTACCAGATATCATGATCGCCTTTGCCATGGCGTATGAAAGTGCATCCCGCGGCTTTGAGGACCCCGATGATCTCGGGCGTAAAGCTGCTCATGCGGCTGCGAGCTTCACCTTGCTTGTGGTGTG
>JBKJQU010000270.1:0-5419 GCA_046594995.1 Aestuariivirga sp. | reverse complement strand
GGCGGCAGGCCGGAACTCGCCCAGAACGAGCGCGAAGAAATTAGCATCATCCAGTCCTTCATGCCGAAGCAATTGTCGGACGATGAGGCCAAGGCCGTGGTGGCGGACAATTGCTTCGGCATGAAGGACTGGATGATGGTAATCTCGTCGCGCTCGTTCTGGGCGAGTTCTGGCCTTCCGCCCTGCTCGTAGACGGCGGCTGATTCCTGGCGTTGCTTCACCATCTTGGCGAAAAGCTCGGCGATTCCTGCATCCGCGGTCAGGACCGAGTCGTGCCCGTCGGTGCGGCTGTTGATGTCCTTGTCCTTGATGGCGGACGACATGAGTCTCAGCGTCGAGAGGCGCTTCTTCTCGCCGGCTTTCATGGCGTCCTTGGTGGCGGCTGAAATGTCTTCGCGCAGGCCCATGGCTTGGTCTCTCCGGTCAAATCGATTGTGAAGCCTCCCATGTAGGGCCGATCATGCCCCATCGCAACCTTGACGGCTGGCCCCCCTTCCCTTAACCAGCGTCCAATTCCGGAGAGTCCGTCATGCCCGCAAAGAAGCCTGTCAAGGCGAAGAAATCCGCACGTCCCCAGT
This sequence comes from Aestuariivirga sp., assembly GCA_046594995.1. GTDB lineage: Bacteria > Pseudomonadota > Alphaproteobacteria > Rhizobiales > Aestuariivirgaceae > Aestuariivirga. The sequence continues at coordinate 4,841 of JBKJQU010000270.1, read as the reverse complement.
TCGGTGACTGGGATGCGCCCCGCGTGACGGCACTTCTGGTGCTGGCGGACGGCAGCGTGATCGATGGCTTCGGCGTGGGGGCCGAGGGCGAGGCCGTGGGCGAGGTCTGCTTCAACACTGCGATGACGGGCTATCAGGAAGTCCTCACCGACCCCTCCTACGCGGGCCAGATCGTGACCTTCACCTTCCCGCATGTGGGCAACGTCGGCACCAATGACGAGGACATCGAGACGGCGAACCTTGCGGCTTCCGCAGGCGTCGTCGGAGCAATCGTGAAAGAGCCGATCACCGAGCCCGCCAACTACCGCTCGGCCAAGCATTTCGACAAGTGGCTGAAGGCCCGCAACATCATCGGCCTCTCCGGCATCGACACCCGCGCCCTGACCGTCCGCATCCGGGAGCACGGCATGCCGAACGGCGTGATCGCGCATAATGCCAAGGGCAAGTTCGATATCGGCAAGCTGAAGAAGATGGCCGCCGCCTGGCCGGGCCTTGTGGGGATGGATTTGGCCAAGGACGTTTCCCTCACTCAGCGCATGGAGTGGGACGAGAAGCTGTGGGACTGGCAGGATGGCTACACCCGCGCCGAGAACGGCCCCTTCAAGGTGGTGGCCGTGGACTTTGGCCTGAAGCGCAACATCCTCCGCTGCCTCACCTCCGCCGGTTGCGATGTGACTGTGGTGCCTGCGACCACGAAGGCTGAGGACATTCTTGGGCTGAACCCCGATGGCGTGTTCCTCTCCAACGGCCCCGGCGACCCGGCGGCAACGGGTGAATATGCCGTGCCCGAAATCAGGAAGCTGGTGGATAGCGGCAAGCCACTCTTCGGCATCTGCCTCGGTCACCAGATGCTGGGGATCGCACTCGGTGCGAAGACGATGAAGATGCATCAGGGCCACCACGGCGCCAACCATCCGGTGAAGGACTTCACCACGAACAAGGTGGAGATCGTCTCGATGAACCACGGCTTCGCGGTGGACCGCGAGAGCCTGCCTGCAGGCGTGGTCGAAACCCACGTCTCGCTGTTCGACGGATCGAACGCCGGGATCGCGCTGGAAGGTAAACCCGTGTTCAGCGTTCAGCATCACCCCGAAGCCAGCCCCGGCCCGCAGGACAGCCACTACCTGTTCAAGCGCTTCGTAGGAATGATGGAGAAGGCGAAGGGCTGAGGCGAGGTACCGATGCCGCTTTATGCAGAGCGCCACCTGATCCTCGTCAACCGGCCCGGCTGGCAGAGGATCGGGGATTTCGAGGAGATCAAGCAGCGGATCGAAGCGAAAGCGGAAGATATCGAGGTCTTCATCGCCACGACCGGGTCTCCCCATCCGGTGCTGCGCAAGAAGGCGGCGAAACGCCCGGCGCTGGTCGTATCGCCCTCACCCCTGGGCGACTTCCGCCCGGAGCGCGGAAAGGTGCTCCGTGGGCGGACAATCAACAAGGCGGAGCAGCTCGAGCGTCTGCGCGAGATTGGAATTCCTGTGCCGCTTTCCACCATGCTCGCGCCTGACACGAAACTCGACCCCGCAGTCTGGGGGCCGGCCGTGCTGCTGAAGCCTTCGGGCTATGAGTGGACATCCATGGGCAAGGGAATTGCGCTGGTGCCGACCGAAAAGCTCCGCTACCGGCCGCCGGAAGATTATCCCGAGCATCACCCCGGCCGCCATACGCCGTTCATGGTGCAGAGCTTCATCGACACGGGACCGCGCGTGAGCGCCTATCGCGTCAACACGCTGCTGGGTGCGCCGCTCTACTGCATGCACACCGAACTGACCGAACCGCGCGTGGCCCTGAACGAATTACGCGACGGCATTGAAAGCCGCACGTTGGCGACCAATGCCGCGACCAAGACGCCGCGGCGGCGCCGCATGGTGGAGGATGCCGATGTTCTGGCCCTCGCAAGGGCCTGCTGTGATGCCTACCCCGACGTACCGGTGATGGGCATCGACATCCTGCGCGATGTTCGCGACGGCGCGCTTTATGTTCTCGAACTCAACACCTCGAGCGACACATGGCATATTTCCTCGACGTCCTACGATGTGGACCGGGTGGGCGACATTTCGCGGGAATTGATGGTGGGCCAGTTTAGCGCATGGGACGTGGTGGCGGATGTGCTGATCGCCGCGACACGCGAGCTGGCGCTCTGAATGCCCGCCTGAAACCTGATGCCCGCAAGCCCATGTCGTTGATCCGCTGGGCCGCTGGTCAGCAGCCTATGCCAGCTTGTGAAAAGCAGCGTTTCGGCATTAGATGCGGCCCATGCCGCTTTATGCCGAACGTCATCTGGTTCTCGTCAACCGCCCCGGCTGGCAGGCGATGGAGGATTTCGAAGCGATCAAGGCGCGAATCGAGTCACAAGCGCCCGACATCGAAGTCTTCATCGTCACGACCGAGGCTCGCCACAGCGTGCAGCGCAAGAAAGCTGCGAGGCGCCCGAGCCTGATCGTCTCGCCCTCCCCGCTCGGCGAGTTCAAGCCGGAACGCGGGCGCATTCTCCGTGGGCGGACGATTGCGAAAGACGTCCAGCTGAAGCGCCTGGAGGCGCTTGGCATTCCGGTGCCGATGTGGAGCATCCTGACACCCGATACGGAGCTTGACCCCGCCCTGTGGGGTCCCGTGGTGCTGTCGAAGCCGCTGAGCACCTCATGGGGCTCGCATGGCCTCGGCATGTCGCTGGTACCAACGGAGAAGCTGCGCTATCGCCCGCCCGGGGATTTCCCCTTGAGTCATCCGGGCCGGCACACGCCGTTCATCGTGCAGCGCTTCATCGATACCGGCAGCCACGCGAGGTGTTATCGCGTCAACACATTGCTGGGTCTGCCGCTCTATTCCACATTGATCGAGCTTCCCGAACCCCGCACAGATCTTGCCAGCCTGCGGGAGGAAGATACGAATGCTCCGATTGCCTCCAATTCCACGGCCTTCGGCGAAAGGCGGCGGGCCTATGTGGACGACAGGGAGATTCTGGACCTCGCGCGGCGCTGCCATGATGCCTATCCCGGCGTGCCGGTGAAGGGGATCGACATCCTCCGCGACATCCACTCAGGTAAACTCTTTGTGCTGGAATTGAATCCATCGAGCGACACCTGGCATATTTCGTCAGATTACCTTGCACCGCTGCGGACAGGAGAGAACACCAGGGAGAAGATGATCGCCCAGTTCGGCGCATGGGATGTTGCAGCCGGCGGCCTGATCGAACATACACGCCGTTTCGCGATCTGAATTCCGGAGTTCCCAATGTCATTTGCAAATCTCGACGCCCTCTGCCGCCGACTGGAAGCGTTGGACCATGCTCAGGCCATGCTGGGGGTGGACGAGGCCGTGAACATGCCGGAAGGCGGCGGCGAGAAGCGTGCCGATGCCATGGCAACGCTTGCCGGCATGTCGCACGAGATGGCATCAGCCCCGCACATTGCCGAGTGGATCGCCGCGGCGGAAACGGAAGACCTCGACGACGCGCAGAAGGCTGCGGTACGCGAGTTCAGGCGGAGCTACATCAACCTCACCTGCCTCACTTCCGAATTCGTCGGCCGCCAGGTGAACGCCCGCATCCGCAGCGAGCAATTGTGGCGCGCGCTGCGGCCAAAAGGCGACTGGAAGGATTTCCTGCCCTCGTTTGAAAACATCGTGGCACTGGCGCGGGAAGAAGCGCAGATGCGCGCCGCCGTGCTGAAGCTCGACCCCTATGACGCAATGATCGAGCAATATGATCCGGGCAGCCGTGCGGCCGAGATCGCGAAAGTCTTTGCCGATCTGAAGAGCTTCCTCAAGGGCTTCATTCCGCAGGCGCTGGAGGCGCAAGGCGAGCGCCGTGCCAAGCGTCCGTTGAAGTCATTCACTGCCAATTTTCCCATCGAGAAGCAGAAGGCGCTGGGCTCCGCGCTGATGCAGGCGACCGGTTTTGACTTCAACCATGGCCGCCTCGACATTTCGCATCACCCCTTCTGCGGTGGCGTGCCGAGCGATGTGCGTATGACGACGCGTTATCGCACCGATGAGTTCCTCTCCTCCCTCATGGGCATCCTGCACGAAACGGGGCACGGGCTTTACGAACAGAACCTGCCAGCAGACCTGAGCCACTGGCCAAGTGCCCGCGCGCGCGGCATGGCCACGCATGAGAGCCAGAGCCTGTTTCAGGAAATGCAATTGTCCAGGCGCCGCGAGTTCTGGGAATTCGCGCTGCCACTGGCGAAAATCCATCTGGGTACGGATCATTTCGAGGGCTTTGAGGTCGACGACATGCTGGCCCATGTGCACCGCGTTGAGCGGGGTTTCATCCGCGTCGATGCCGACGAGGCGACCTATCCGCTGCACGTGATCCTGCGCTTCGAACTGGAACAGGACCTGATCGGCGGCAAGCTGACGGCAAAGGACGTGCCGGAAGCCTGGGATGCGAAGATGCGCGACTATCTTGGTCTCTCCACCATCGACAATCCGAAGGACGGCCCGATGCAGGACGTGCACTGGCCCTCCGGCGCATTCGGCTATTTCCCGAGCTATACGCTTGGCGCCATGATGGCGGCGCAGCAATGGGCGGCCCTGTCGCGCGCGCGCCCCACCGTGGGCGACGACATCCGCTCCGGCGACTTTACCGCTATAAACAACTGGCGGCGGAAACACATCTGGTCGAAGGCATCCACGCTTTCGACACCGGAACTGATGCAGCAGGCAACGGGCGAACCTTTGTCAGCCCGGCACTTCGAGGCACATCTGAAGGAGCGATATCTTTAACCCCGCGCCGCCTTCGGCCCGCGCTGCAGGATGAATTGTGCCACCACAAGAAGTGCGAAGGATGTCAGCAGCACGACGGTGCCCACTGCGTTGATCTCCGGCGTGACGCCGCG
>JBKJQU010000200.1:0-9324 GCA_046594995.1 Aestuariivirga sp. | reverse complement strand
GCCTTCTGCCAGGCTTCGGGCTTTCCAGCCGCCAGCCATTGCTGATTGTTCCGCCAATCGGAAACGATGGGCGCATAGAAGGCATCCGAATATCGGGACAACGTATGCTGCGCGCCGAAGAAGTGGCCGCCCGGGCCAACCTCGCGGATGGCATCCAGGCCAAGTGATTCCTGATCCGTTTCAAGGGGTTTGAGGAATTCCATCACCATCTGGATCAGGTCCACGTCGAGAATGAATTTTTCGAAGCTGGCAACGAGGCCACCTTCAAGCCAGCCCGCGCCGTGCATGATGAGGTTGCCGCCGCCCATGGTCACGCCCCAGAGCGAGAAAACGCTTTCATAGGCGGCTTGCGCATCGACCGTGTTGGCAGCGCAAGTGTTGGAGGTGCGGTAAGGCACTTTGTAGCGGCGCGCCAGCTGGCCGCCCACCACGCAGGCCTTCATGTATTCCGGTGTGCCGAAAGCAGGCGCGCCCGACTTCATGTCGACGTTCGAGGTGAAGCCACCATAAATAACCGGTGCACCTTTGCGCACGATCTGGGTGAAAGCCATGCCGGCCAGTGCCTCGGCATTCTGCTCGACAAGCGCTCCGGCCACCGTTACCGGCGCCATGGCGCCTGCCAGCGTGAAGGGCGTGATGCAGACGATCTGGTTTCGCGCCGACATTTCCATGATGCCGCCCAGCATGGGAGAATCGAGCTTCAGCGGCGAATTGGTGTTGACGATCGAGAACACCGATGGCTCGCGCTCCAGCTGCTCGTTCGAGATACCGCGCGCGATGCGGGCGATCTCGATCCCGTCCTTGATGCGCTCTGCCCCCAGCGAATAGGCGTGGAAGGGTTTGTCGGTCAGGATTGCCATGTCGCGCAGCGCGTCGAGGTGGCGGACCGAGGCGTGCAGATCGACAGGCTCCACCGGATATCCCGAAATGAACCCGATGGCATTGAAGTATTGCGCCAGCTTCAGGAACTTGCGGTAATCCTCATAGGTGCCGGTGCGGCGGCCATTGTCCATGTCGGAGCAGTTGGGCGGGCTGCCCACCGTACCGAACATCATGTTCGCCCCGCCGACCACCTGGTTGTTCTCTGGGTTCCGCGCATGGAAGGTGAATTGCGAGGGCGCCGACTTCATCAACTCCTCGATCATCGCGGGCTCGAAACGGACTCGTTCACCCCGAACGTTGGCACCCGCCTTCTTCAGCAATTCCCGCGCTTCCGGTAACGTGAAGTCCATGCCGATTTCAGACAGCACCTGCAGCGATGCATTGTGAATCGATTCAAGCTCGTCAGCAGAGACGATCTCCATTGGCGGAAATGCGCGCGCCACCTTGCGGCGGGCAAGCTGCGGCACGGAGGCCCGGCCACCACCGCCGGCACGGCGTCCGCCGCCCTCGCGCCTCGTGCGCCTGGAGGTCTCGGGGCTTGAAGTCTCGATGTCAGTCAAAATGTCTTTCCTTTTTCACGGTAGGCCTCGAGTGACGGATCGCTGGCGATCTGCTTTGCCAGCCAGTCCTCGAAACGTTTGATCTTGGGTTTCATACGATGCTCGGCGTTGCATGCGAAAAGCCAGTTGTGGCGATGCGGCACCTTCAGCGGAAATGGCTGCACAAGACGGCCTGTCTTGATTTCCTCGGTGGCGAAAGGGCCAATGGTCATGGCAATGCCACGGCCTTCGATTGCCGCTTCCTGCGCCAGAATGTAGCTGTCGAAGGCCAAACGGTCGGATAGTTTGATGCCTTTCACGCCCGCCGCCTCCAACCACAGGTGCCAGTCTTCCTCGGCGGTATAGACATAGAGAAGCTTGTGCTTCTTCAGGTCCTCCGGCGACTTCAGCGCGTTCGGACCTTTCAAGTGCTCCGGCGAACAGATCGGCGTCAGCATTGAGGTGAAGAGTGTGCGATAATAGTGATCGGGCGAGCGGTTGCGCGCCAGGACCAGCCCGACGTCCACATTCTTCTCGTCGAAATCCCAGTCGAAGTAGGAGGTGGAGAGCCTCACCTTCATGTCGGGGTAGCGCCGTTCAAAATCGTGGAGCCGCGGGATCAGCCACTTGAGCGCCACCGTGACGTAGACCTGAACCGTCAGTTCATTGTCGGCGGCAGCCGGCTTCAGCGCGCGGGTCTGCGACTCGATCATGTCGAAGGCTTCGCGGATGGGCGGAAAGTAGGTGTGGCCAGCCTGTGTGAGCTCAGCCCGCCTCGCATCGCGGCGGAACAGTTGCACGCCAAGGCGCTGCTCCAGAGATTTCACCTGGTGGCTCACAGCGGATCTCGTAATGCCAAGTTCTCCGGCGGCAAGCCGGAAGCTGCCAAGCCGGGCCGCCGCTTCGAAGGCAGTCAGCGCACGCAGCGGGGGCAAATCGCGTCTGGCCAAGATTTCTCACCAATGGTTGGGAGGCCTTTCATAACACTATTGAAAACCATGGGATAAGAGGCAAAACGCCGATCACCACCAGTAAGCTGGTGAAAAAAACTAACGCACATGGTAAAAAGATAAGCCGTTGAAACCCAGCCGCGAAAAGGCGGATATAGAGACCATATCAGGAGTTTGAAAATGAGTGCTGTGGAAGATCTCTCCCGCCGCCGCGGTGGCCGTGAAGCCCGCCGCGCGTTACGGTCCCGCCCCATTCCGATGGCCGACGCCGCAGTTCGTCCCGGCATGGTGGGAGGCCAGTACAAGCCTCTCACCGACATCGACATGCAGCGAATTCATGAAACGGCGCTGAAGCTTCTGGAAACCGTGGGCCTGTCTCAGGCCATCCCCACCTGCCTTGAGGCGATGCTGCCCCGTGGTGCCTTCCTCAACGCGGGAGGCCGCCTCTGCATTCCCAGAAGTCTGGTCGAAGACATCCTCGGAAGCTGCGCGCGCAATTTCGTGCTGCATGGCCGCGATTCCCGACATGACATGGAGCCCTCGGGCAACCGCGTCTATTTCGGCACGGCTGGTGCAGCCGTTCACATTGTTGAAGCGGCGACGCGCACCTACCGCGAATCCTACCTGGCGGACCTTTTTGACGCGGCCCGCATCGTGGACAATTGCGACAACATCCACTTCTTCCAGCGCTGCCTCACCGCGCGAGACATGCTGACCGGGCACGATCTCGACATCAACACGATGTATGCCTGCCTTGCCGGCACATCGAAGCATGTCGGCACCAGCATGGTCGATCCAGCGCATGTCGACGAGTGCCTGCAGATGCTGCACTTCATAGCCGGCGGCGAAGCCAGGTGGCGTGAGCGGCCCTTCGTGTCGCAGTCGAACTGCTTCGTCGTTCCGCCGATGAAGTTCGCCGAGGATGCCTGCCGCTGCCTTGAAGCGGCAGCGCGCGGCGGCATGCCCGTGCTCCTGCTCTCTGCAGCACAGGCTGGTGCCACCTCGCCCGCAGCACTGGCGGGCACGGTTGTGCAAGCGGTTGCGGAATGCCTGGCGGCACTCGTCTACATCAACTGTGTGGTGCCTGGCGCCATCGCCATCTGGGGTCCCTGGCCCTTCGTGTCGGATCTCCGCACCGGCGCCATGTCGGGCGGTTCGGGTGAGCAGGCGCTCATCACCTCCGCCTGCGCCCAGATGGGCCATTTCTACAATCTCACCGTCGGCTCAGCCTCCGGCATGTGCGATTCGAAGATGCCCGACATGCAGGCCGGCTACGAAAAAGGCGTGACCGCTGGCATTTCCGCCATGACGGGAATCAACCTGATGTACGAGTCGGCCGGCATGCATGCCTCGCTTCTCGGTTTCAGTCTCGAAAGCCTGCTGATCGACAACGACATGCTGGGCTCGATCAATCGCAATGTACGCGGTATCGAAGTCAATGATGAGACGCTGTCGTTCGATGTCATCACCGATGTCTGCATCAATGGCCCGGGCCACTACCTTGGGCATTACCAGACGCTGGATCTGATGCAGAAGGAATATGTCTATCCGCAGATCGCCAACCGTATGAGCCCGAAGGAATGGGCCGAGGCCGGAAAACCCGATATCGTGGAACGTGCGACCGCGCGGAAGATGGAAATCCTCACCACCTATTACCCCGACTATCTGCCGTGGGAGATGGACCAGGTGATACGCCAGAACCACGACATCAAGCTGCCACGCACGATGCTGGAACCGGGCGACCCGCGCTGGACGTAATCGGCTCATGAAACACCCGGTCCTGATCGCAATCCGCCGTGCGGCCTTTGCGCCGTTCGGCTGGTTTGCGCCGGGGCCTAAAGACCAAGTACCGGGGAATGCGAAATTCGTCATCATGATCGGCAATGCTGGGCCTGATGTGTTCCTGCGCTTCGCCCTCGACCGTGATCCTTTATGCGACTCGATGGATGACTGGACGCGTGAGGCGGTCGGCAATCTTGCGCGCGATCTCGACGCTAAAGCCGTCTACCCCTTCGACATGAACCCGCCCTGGCCATTTCTTACTTGGGCACGGCGTGGCGGTGCCGGGCACACTTCGCCCTTGGGCCTCAACATTCATCCGGTTTACGGACTTTGGCATGCCTATCGCGCCGCCTTGCTCTTTCCGGTCGCGTTCGATCTGCCATCGCCCCTTGAGAGCACACACCCCTGCGAAGCCTGCATCGCGAAGCCCTGCCTCAGTGCCTGTCCGGTCTCAGCCTTCACAGCTAATGGCTATGACGTGGACGCCTGCGCTCAACATGTGAGCATGCCGCAAGGCAGCAACTGCATGTCGCGGGGGTGCCTTGCGCGCCATGCCTGCCCCGTGGGACAAGGCTTCACCTATGCTCCGGCACAGGCGCAATTCCATATGCGGGCCTTCCTGAAAGCTCGCACGTAAACGGGTCACTGATGTACGACAAGATCGCAGGCAAGCTCGCACGTGGCGAAACCATAATTCTGGATGGCGGCACCGGCACCGACATCCAGCGTCGCGGCGCCCCGATGAGCGGCGACACCTGGTGCGCGGATGTGAACCTCACGCATCCGGACATCGTGCGGCAGGTGCACGAGGATTATGTCAAGGCAGGCGCCGACATCGTGACCGCGAATACTTTTGCTACCAGCGTGTTCCTGTTCAGCCATATCGAACGTCTTGCAGATATGGCCCGCATCGACCGGATCGCCGTGAAGCTGGCGCAGGAGGCGGTGAAAGGCACGGATGTGGCTGTGGCGGGTTCGATCTCGACCATGCGCCCGATGTCGTCCGGCTCTGACCGCAATGACCTCGCCGTTACCTGGCCTGAGAGCGAAGTCCGTACGCTCTATCGCGGGAAGACCCAGACGCTGATCGATGCAGGCGCCGACTTCATCATGATGGAGCTGCTGCGCGATACGGACTACGCGGTTTGGGCCGCTGAAACCGTAACCGAACTTGCAGCGAAGTCCGGCGTTCCAGTGTGGATCGGCATATCGGCGGAGCGCTCAGCCGGTGGCGGGTTGCAAGGCTGGGGGCGCGAGGACTGCGCCTTTGATGACATTGCACGGGCGCTCGCCGCGCTGAGTCCTTCCGTGATGAACGTCATGCATACATCGCCCAACGACATGGGCGAGGCAATTTCCACCCTGCGGAAATACTGGAATGGCCCCATCGGCACCTATCCGGAGAGCGGCTACTTCAAGTCACCGGATTGGGTTTTCGTCGATGTGATTTCGCCAGAGGAATTGCTGGCGCGTTCCCGTGAATGGCAGAAGCGGGGCGCGTCGCTGTTCGGCGGCTGCTGCGGCATTGGCCCCGATCACATTGAACTTCTGGCGCGGAACATGCGATGAAGACCGGTTCCTGCCTATGCGGCGCCGTGAAATATGAAGTACACGGAGTATTGCGGCCGGTGATTGCATGCCACTGCATACAGTGCCGTAAGCAGACCGGCAATTATCTGTCGGCTACTTCGGCAAAAGACAGCGAGTTGATCATCACCGAAGCGCGCGGCTTGAAATGGTATCGCTCCAGCGATGATGCCCGGCGCGGGTTCTGCCAGGAATGCGGCTCTGTCCTGTTCTGGAAGAAGGACGGCAGCATGGAAACCTCGATCACTGCCGGCACCATCGATGGTCCAACCGGCGCTCCGCTCGAGGGGCATATCTTCTGCGAGAGCGCCGGTGATTATTACGAGATCGCCGGAGGGACATACCGGCTGGACCGCTGGTAATCCCGGGTGGGAGCTTGACCATTCTTTCGGCTCACCGTGCCGGACAAGACGAACATTGCACTGTTGCGCTGAGGTTTCGCTGAGATGGCCGGTCAGCGACTTGTCAGCTTTCACCCATTGTCATGCACGGCGCGAGAGGTCGGTTTCGAGTTCGCCATATCCGGTGAAACGGTATTCGTAGTCGAGCCCCAGTTTTTTCGCTGCAGCCATCGCCTTCTTGGCAAACTCTTCGTTACGCGTTTGCGCCAGATATACGATCTTCCGGTAGTTGCCAAAATACATGGGCAACAGTTCGGGGTGGCGGTCAAGGCCAAGGCCGGCCCAGATCAGCTTGTCGAAATGCTTGGCGAGGTAATCGGTGAGGAAGAAGGATGTGACATCATCATCGGCATGACGCGCGAACCCGGCATTGCCTGAGAAGAATGAATAGCAATGCGGCCCGTCGATCCGCTCCACGCCCTCTTCGGCCAGAAGCGAGTCCAGCATGCCGCCCGTTCCGCAATCGCCGTAAAGCACGAAGATCGATTTGTATCGGCCTTTAGCCTCGCGGATCTTCTCGCGCAGCGCCGGCACGATCTTCTCGGGCGTATTGTGCCATTTCGCAGGCAGGCATTGGAGGTCGAAAGCCTGCCAGCGGTTACGCTCGATCAGGTCCACGATCTCGCGCGCCAAAGCACCACAGGCCAGGAGAAGAACATCCCCCTGGCCAGGCCTGAATTCGAATTCGTCCGATGGCTTTAGATTGACGAGGGTCATTTGGGACCCCTTTCGGATAGCGTCAGCCGGCGGCCATCTGGTTGTGCTTCCTTGCCATGAAGCTCTTGGCGGTTTCAACAGCTACCGCCGCGTCGCGGCAATAGGCGTCGGCACCAACGGCTTTGGCAAATTCCTCATTCAGAGGTGCACCGCCCACGAGCACGATATAATCGTCGCGCATGCCCTTTTCCTTCATGGTGTCGATTACGACCTTCATGTAGGGCATCGTCGTAGTAAGGAGCGCCGACATGCCGAGGATGTCCGGTTTGTGCTCTTCGATGGCGGCCAGATACTTCTCGACCGGATTGTTGATGCCAAGGTCGATCACCTCGAAGCCCGCACCTTCCATCATCATGCCGACAAGATTCTTGCCAATGTCGTGGATGTCGCCCTTCACCGTGCCGATCACCACCTTGCCCTGGCGCGGAGCACCCGTGGCAATGAGCAACGGGCGAAGGATAAACATGCCGGCCTTCATCGAGTTGGCGGCGAGAAGCACTTCCGGCACGAAGAGGATGCCGTCACGGAAATCGACACCGACGATACGCATGCCTTCGACGAGCGCCTCGGTCAGCACCTTGTAGGGCGTCCAGCCACGGCCAAGCAGGATATGAACCGCCGTCACAACCTCTTCCTTCAGGCCGTCGTAGAGATCATCGTGGACCTGCTGGACCAGTTCCTCATCGTTGAGGGAGTTCAGATCAAGTTCGCCTTCATCGCTCATCAGGTTTCTCCAGACGGAAAATCGCTAGCAATCACAATAGCCGGGCGGGCAGGAATGGCCCTGCCAACAGGCGACGTCCGCATGCCGGAAAGCGACGGTTGAGGCAAGGAGAAAGGGCGGCTAAGGGTAGCTTCCCTCTTGGCCCCCGCTGGAAAATTGATCATGCCTCATGCCTTCGACGTCGCCTCCTCCCGCAGCCAGTTTCCGGCGCTGGCTCTTAAAGATGGAAGCGCTGCCCGCGTCTATTTCGACAACCCTGCCGGAACGCAGGTGCCGCAGCAGGTGATCGATCGCACGGTCGAATGCCTCACCACCAAGAACGCCAATTTGGGCGGATATTTCTCGACCACGGTGCAGGCAGGAGAACTTGTCGACCTCGCGCACCAGGCTTGTGCGGATTTCTACAATGCGGCCTCTGCTTCCGAGATCGTGTTCGGGCAGAATATGACCACCCTCACTTTCCACATGTCACGCTGCCTTGGCCGCAAGTTCGCGAAGGGCGATGAGATCGTGCTGTCACGCATGGACCACGATGCCAACATCGCGCCATGGCTGCTGCTGGCGGATGACCTCGGCCTCGTGGTGCGCTGGATGGATTTCGATACCGGCACCTACGAGTTCCCCGACGATGCGCTGATGAAGGTGCTCTCCGACAAGACGAAGCTGGTGGCCATGGGCATGGCCTCGAACTGCACAGGCACTGTGAATGACGCGAAGCATTTTGCAAAGCAAGCCAAGGCTGCGGGCGCCTTGGTCTATCTCGATGCCGTGCAATTCGCGCCGCATTATGCGATGGACGTTCAGGACCTCGGTGCCGACATTGTCGTGTCCTCCGCATACAAGTGGTTCGGTCCGCATCAGGGCATTCTTTGGGGCTGCGAGGAATTGTTGAAGGAAACCTTCGGTTACAAGGTGCGCCCCGCCAGCGAGGAACTGCCGCACAAGTTCGAAACCGGAACGCTGTCTCATGAAGGCATGGCCGGCACGCTGGGCGCCATCGAGTATCTCGAACAGTTTGGCTCAGGCGAAACGCGGGCAAAGCGCATCGCCTCGGCGTGGACGGCGATGGCCGAATACGAACAGAAGCTCACGCTGAAGCTCATCGAAGGCTTGCGTACGTTCAAGGGCCTCACGGTGCGTGGCGTCACCTCTGCCAATGCCATGCACCGCCGCGTGCCCACCGTGTCCTTCACACTCGAAGGACATCAGCCCGCGAACCTCGCCAAGGCATTCGCGAAGGATAACATCTTCGTGTGGTCAGGCCACAACTATGCCATCGAGCCCGTAGGCCGCATGGGCCTCATGGACAAAGGCGGCGTGCTGCGCATCGGCCTTGCGCATTACAACACCGAAGCAGAAGTCGACGCCCTGCTCTCGTCCCTCACCCGTCAGATCAAGAATTCCTAAAGACACACCATGGCATTCAAGCTCGGCATCATCGGCCTCGGCAAGATCGCACAGGACCAGCATCTGCCCGTTGTCGCAAAGAACAGCGACTTCCAACTCGCTGCCGTCGTCTCGTCTCGCGGCAGCTATAAGGATGTACCCACCTTCAAAACTCCGGCGGAGCTTTTCGCCAGCGGAATCAAGCTGGATGCCGTCTCGCTCTGCATGCCGCCCGAGCCGCGCTTCGCAATCGCGCGCGACGCGCTCGATGCCGGATTTCACGTGCTGATGGAGAAACCCCCGACGCCGACGGTGGGCGAACTGGATGCCATAGCCGAACATGCGACGCTCAGGTC
>JBKJQU010000114.1:0-4533 GCA_046594995.1 Aestuariivirga sp. | reverse complement strand
TCTGAATTCATCAGCCAACGGAGGATCAAGCCATGACGGAACAACCGCAATTCAACAGCGTCACCCCACATCTCGTCTGCCGCGATGCGGCAAGCGCCATCGGCTTCTATGCGAAGGCCTTCGGCGCCAGCGAGATGATGCGCCTGCCGGACGCCCAAGGAAAGCTCATGCATGCGGCAATCGCGCTCAACGGCTCGACCGTGATGCTGATGGATGAGTATCTCGACCATGGCGCGCGATCACCCAAGACGATTGGCGGCACGGGCGTGGTGCTGCACCTGATGGTGCCGGATGTCGATGCCGCATTCGACAAGGCCGTCGCCGCGGGCGCCACGGTGGTAATGCCGGTTGCCGACATGTTCTGGGGCGACCGCTATGGCCAGGTCGAAGATCCCTTCGGGCACCGCTGGTCTCTCGCGACACCTGTCACAACGCTGACACCGCAGGAGATGATGGAGAACCTGCGGAAGATGGAAGCCGCGTCCTGAATTTCACCAAGGTAGAAAACCTGAAACAACAACCAGCATTCAACTGAACCTGAAGAGGATTGACCATGACCTACATCGACGGATTTGTTGCACCCGTGAAAACATCCGATCGCGAGGCCTACAAGGCCTATGCCGAGAGGTCCATTCCCGCATTCAAGGAGTTTGGCGCTATCGGCATGGTGGAAGGCTGGGGTGATGACGTGCCGCAAGGCACGTTGACATCATTTCCCATGGCCGTGCAACTGAAGGATGACGAGACGGTAGTGTTCTCGTGGATCATCTGGCCCTCAAAAGAAGTGCGCGATGCGGGCATGGCGAAAATGATGAGCGATCCGCGCTTCGACCAGAAGACCAATCCCATGCCGTTTGACGGCAAGCGCATGATCTATGGTGGCTTCGAGCCGATCGTGCAGTTTCAGAGCACGTAGACGCGAAGCGCACCGTTCGATCCGATCCTGATACCGACGATCCGGCCAATGGCGATGCCGCGTGTTTCAAGCGCGCGGCGCGTCACCGGATTGGCGGCGAGCGCTGCCCTGAGCTTCCGGATTCCTGCGGCATTCTTCGACGCGGATGAGCGGATTTCGAAATAGTCGGGGCCGCCATCATCGTCCCGCAGGATCGAGGGCCTGATCGCGAGGTTGATGACGCCGATGCTCGGCACGGCTTTCAATCGCTTCACGGCGGCGGCACGGGAGCCCGCACTCATGATGGCTGGTACGGCGTCATAAGTGCCGGAACTTGACACGGCGAATGTTCCACCAAGTGGCGGAAGGGGTGCAATGGCGAGCATGGCGGCAATGGTCAGAGCGTGAAGGGTCTTCATGCGAGGCTCTCCCGTTTCAGGTGACTTATATACGCCGTTACTCGCGCAGTTTCAAAAGGCTCAATGCCGGTTCGAATTCGCGGAAGCCTGCCAGCAGACCATGCAGGAAGGTCTTGAGATTTGGCCTCAGCCGAAGCGGAACGCCAGACTCATCGCCCAACAGGAAGGAGCGGAAGGAGAAGCGCTTGTTGGTGATGATGGCGTGGAGATCGGGGTCGAGCTTCTCCATTGTCAGCACGGGGCCGGGCACACCATCGGGCAGGGCCGAGCCCACAAAGCGATTTGCCACCGGCACGAAAAGATCGGGCACCAGGATTTCCTCGACCGCTGCCGCGGTTTTGAGCGAGTCCTCAGCCTCGTCGATGATACAGATCACGGCCAGCCGGAATCCTGCCTCGTGGGCGGCCGCACGGAAATCAAGATCGCCCATCGCCTCGCAGAATTTCGCCAGCTGTTCGGACGGAAGATCGATCACATAGTCGCGGCCGGGGCCAGCCAATATCGTGTCGAACACCTTCATCTGGCCCGAGACATGGGCAAAATCAACCAAAGACGTGCGGCCGGGAAAGAAGCTTCTGAGGGCTCCTTCCGGATGGTCCAGATCGAGAACGAAGGGATCGCGGCCCTCAAGCAGTAGAAAATCGACCAGCACGCGCGCCAGCAGTGTCTTGCCGTTGCGGTGCCGGTCGGAACAGACGAGCGCGATCAGGGGCGGGGAGGCCAAGAGGCTCTCCCTTCAGATCAGGCTGCGGCGCCCGGTGCCCTGCCGCCGGTCGTGATGTCCTGGAGTAGCTTCACGCGGGCGAACTCGGAATCGATTTCCGAGCACCACTTCCGCACATAGCCTCTGAGCACGAAGGAGAATTTGCCGGGCTGGCCATCTGCCGTGCGGTTTTCAATGAAGTCCTTGAAAGTGACGCCCGCGACATCGACCTGCTCATAGGCCATCTCGTTGAGCTTCGGGATGTCGATCTCGTGCGCCTTGGGGATGCCCGAGAAATACTTGCGCGATGTGACTTCATCCCACTCGAAAAAGTTGGTTTCGTTGATGAAATTGCGCGAGACGATATATTCGATGCCGGTCAGGTATTTGGCGATTTCGCCGATCTCGTCGAGGGACGCGATGGATGAGCCCACGATGTGGAACAGGCCTAGCGTGAACTGGCCCGCGCGCGCGGCTTCCAGAACGCCAATGCGCTCGAAGATGTCGAGGGCATAGGAGAGGCCGCCGGCCTTAAGGTCCACGACCGTCACGGGCACGTTGGCGCTCTCCAGTGTGTCCAGCACCTTCATCTGGTGGGCGACGTTTTCGAGGTCGATGATCTCGGCCGTCGCGGGGTAGAAGCGCTTCAGAGAGCCTCTGGGATTTTCCGTGTCGAAGGCGCGAGTCAGCACGTTCTTGCGGGCGAAATAGTCGAGAAGAATGCGCGAAACGGTAGTCTTGCCGACGCCGCCCTTGTCTGCGCCGACGAGAATGAGAGTTGGTTTCATGTCAGGTCCCCTGCTGTGGCTCGAAAACGATGCGCGGTGTAACACGCATCAGGGCGCTAGTACACCGCGCGATTGCGCTCAGTTTGCGATCAGGGGCAGTCCCATCAGTGCCTGGGCATAGGCTGCAATCGTTAGCATTATCCCGCCCAGCCCTGCCGCGACGAGCAGCTTGCGGGATCCCGAGAGCGCCACGGCGGGCAGCACCTGCATCAGATGAAGCCCCGCGAAATGGGCGACGCGGAGGTCGCCGCCAGTCGTCGACCAGCCAAAGATGGGCAGTCCCGTAGCATCCGTCCGGTCGCCGCCGATCCAATGCGAGCCCATTCCGCCAAGCGTGAAGCCGATGATGAGCGTGAGAAAGGCCGCAAGGATGAAGCTGGAGCCAGTGCCGAGGGTGAGCATCGAGCGGGGGCCGTGCCGCAGGATCTGCACGCCGAGGATCGCCGTCACCACCATCATTGCGGCAGCGCCCGCACCCATCAGTGAGTAGAGCAGGCCCGCCAGTTCCGAACTGGTGTTGAAATGCGAAGGTTCAGCGCGGGAGGCGCGGAAGGTGATGTAGGCCATCTCAAGGATCGCCATCGAGGCCATGGTGACAGTCACCCCGGTTACGGTCCATGAAATCCTGGCGCGTTCCGGCAGCAGCATGATGCCGAAGGACAGGGTGAGCATGTGAACGGCCATCGAGAGATAGAATTTCGCGGGCTTCACCCACACGCTGATACCGTTGAACAGGCGGGGATCGACCAGCGCCAGCGCCGCGCACATCGCAAACAGCGCGAGGAAGGCAAGGCTCGTCCACCACAGGAGTGGCGAGGCGGTGCGCAGGCCATCGAGCGAGAAGGCCTGGCGCGGGTGATCGAGGGCGAGGCTGGTCATTGGGCTTCTCCTTTGCGGGTGAGGATGATTGTCTGGGCCATCAGGTAGCCGATGGGGCCGAAGAGAAAGGCCAGCGGCAGGATGGGAATGAGCACGAGGCGCGAAATCTTGCGCTCCATGATCTGGCGCGAGACGATGGCGCCGATGGCGAGATCATAGGCGAGGTAATGAATCCAGCCGGCGAGCGCGATCCAGCCTTGCGTGAAAAGTTTCTGCACATTGGCGAGGGAGTCGAAGCCGCCTTCCGCGCTCCACCAGAATATCAGGATCAGGACAGTATAGGCGACGGACAAGGCCAGCGGGATATAGAGCCCGGCGATGCGGTCGCGCAGGAAGGGCCGCTGCAGAATGATGCCGGCGATGAGCGTGAGCCAACCTGCCATGGCAAGCGGGCCTGATAAGGAGAACAGTTGATCGGGGGTCATGACTTTTACCAAAATTGACAGTGTAAAGATGTAAAGCATTCTTATATTGTCGATGTCAATATCAATTTTGACACTGTCAACTTATTGTGACAAACACCGACCATGAAGAAGCCCAAACCGAAGTCCTATCACCACGGCAATCTTTACGAGACGCTGGTCAAGGCAGGAACGTCACTGCTGAAAGACGAGGGCCTGTCGAATTTCACATTGCGGGAAACCGCGCGGCGTGCGGGGGTTTCGCATGCCGCGCCGAAGAACCATTTCGCATCCGTCGAGGACCTGCTCTGCGAAATCGCGGCGCGGGGTTTCGAGCAGTTCGTGAGCGAGCTTGACAGGCATGCCGACGCCAGCCCGTCGCAATCAGCCGATGACCGGCTGATCGCCATGGGTCGCGCCTATGTGGGTTTTGCGCGCGGCAATACTG
>JBKJQU010000027.1:0-2536 GCA_046594995.1 Aestuariivirga sp. | reverse complement strand
AGGCGAAACTTCAATCCGAACTTCTCGAGCTGCTTCTGCGCGATTTTGGAGATCTCGGCGTCTTCCACCGGCATGATCTGGTCCATGATCTCGACCACCGTCACGTCGACGCCCATGGAATTGTAGAACGACGCGAACTCGATGCCGATTGCGCCAGAGCCAACGACGAGCAGCGACTTCGGCATTTCCTTCGGCACCATGGCCTCGAAATAGATCCACACCAGCTTGCCGTCCGGCTCGATCCCCGGCAGCACGCGGGGGCGCGCACCGGTTGCCACGATGATGTGCTTGGCGGTGTAGGTGCCCGGTCCCGCCACGCCTTTGGGCTCGGGCGGCTGTGGCTGGACAGCGGGTTTCGAAGGCTTGGTGACGGCGACCTCGCCGGGTTTCGTGAGCTTGGCCTCGCCCCAGATGATCTGCACCTTGTTCTTTTTCAACAGGCCGTTGACGCCCATGTTTAGCCGGGCTGAAACGCCACGAGAGCGCTGCACCACGGCTGCGGTGTCAAAGCCGATGTTCCCGGCAGACAAGCCATAGTTCTTGGCATGCTTCATGTAGTGATAGATTTCAGCCGAGCGTAGCAGCGCCTTCGTGGGAATGCAGCCCCAGTTGAGGCAAATGCCGCCCAGATGCTCACGCTCGACCACGGCAGTCTTCAAACCTAGCTGTGCTGCGCGGATCGCGGCCACGTAGCCTCCCGGCCCGCCACCGATGATGATAACGTCGAAATTATTGTCGGCCATTTTTCACTCCCAGAGACCCTTCGAGACCGCGCGTTGCGCGGCACCTCAGGGTGAGGTTTTGCGGTAACCCTCATCCTGAGGTGCCCGGCACAGCCGGGCCTCGAAGGACGAGGGTATTGTCAAAGTCCCAGCATCACCTTCACCACCGGCACCAGCGCGGTGCCGATGTTGCGAGTATTCTCCGCATCGAGGTGCCCGCCATCCGTCGAGTCGGCCTTCGCCACCGTTCCCGCATCGAAGAACGCAACACCCGCCTGCTCCGCCAGTATCTTGTAATGTTGCGCGAACAGCTTCGATTCCGGTATTGCGTGGTCCCACAGATTGTTGAAGAATTCAACCGTGGTCGGAACAAGCGGCGGCGGCGACATGATCAGGATTTGTGGCGGCTTGTAGGCTGGCAGATACCCGAATGTCTTCACGATCTCGATCAGCCGTCCCATGCCCAGCCGCGCGTCGAACGCCCGGCAACGCGCCGCGAACTTGATGTCGTTCGTGCCCAGCATGATGATGACGAGATCAAGCGGC
Source organism: Aestuariivirga sp. (assembly GCA_046594995.1). GTDB lineage: Bacteria > Pseudomonadota > Alphaproteobacteria > Rhizobiales > Aestuariivirgaceae > Aestuariivirga. Next base: position 1,268 of record JBKJQU010000027.1, on the reverse strand, counting down.
TGGTGCGTAGCCAGCAGCATCGGCAGCGCATCTGAACCCTTGCGGTTGTCAAGGCAGGTGCCATCATCATAGATCGTGGTGCGGCCATTATGTCCCTCCTCGATCACATTCGTTTGAGCCCCAAGCCCCGCCGCCAACACATTCGGCCAGCGATCCTCGAAAGCATGCCGCGTCCAAGAGCCCGCCTGAAATCCCCAGGTGAGCGAGTCACCGAATGCGAGAATATTTTTCATAAATACTTCCTCACACCAGCATCAGACCAGGCTCTTCGAGATACATCTTGATCGCACCGATGAACTCGGCACCGAGTGCACCGTCGACGGAGCGATGATCTGTGGACAGCGTGATCGTCATCTGCTGCTCGATGACGATGTCATTGCCGCGCACCACGGGCCTACGCTCACCGGTGCCGATGGCGAGGATTGTCGATTGCGGCGGGTTGATGATGGCGGCGAAGTTCTTCACGTTCATCATGCCCATGTTGGATACGGACGTCGATCCGCCGGTGTATTCCTCAGGCTTCAGCTTCTTCAGCCGCGCGCGCGTGGCGAGGTCCTTCATCTCGATCGAGATTTGCGACAGGCCCTTGGTTTCGGCCTTCCGCACGATGGGCGTGATGAGGCCGCCGGGGATCGAAACCGCCACACCGATATCGGCATGCTTGTGCTTCACCATGGCATTCTCGGTCCACGAGACATTTGCATCCGGCACCTTGATCAGTGCAATTGCCATCGCCTTGATGATGAAGTCGTTGACGGAAATCTTCCACAAATGCTTGCCATCCTTGTCCTTCGGTGCATGCAGGTTCAGGCGTTCACGCAAGCTAAGGAGGTTTTCAAGCGTGACGTCCACCGACACGTAGAAATGCGGAATGGTCTGCTTGGACTCGGTCAGCCGCCGCGCAATGACCTTGCGCATCGAGTCATGTGGAACAAGGTCATAGGAACCGGGCTCGAACAGCTTCAGCACCGCATCGTCCGCCATGCCGGGCGCCAGCGGCGCGGATGCCAGTTTTTCAGGGACAAGCGCTGGAGCCGCAGCACCGGGCTTGGCGTTCTCGACGTCCTTCAGAACGATACGCCCATGCGGGCCAGAGCCCAGAAGTGCAGCGATATCAATGCCCCTCTGCTTCGCAATCCGCTTGGCGAGAGGCGAGGCGAAGACGCGTGTCCCCTCACCCGTCAAGCTGCGCGTGACACCCTCTCCCGCAAGGGGAGAGGGAGAGGCAGTCACCGCTTTGCTAGCCTCTCCCCTTGCGGGAGAGGGTG
>JBKJQU010000433.1:0-2883 GCA_046594995.1 Aestuariivirga sp. | reverse complement strand
TCCTTCTGGCCTATCCGTTTGCGTGGATCCTGGCCTTCGTGGTGCCGGAGCGCTGGCAGCCGCTGGCGCTGATGCTGGCGGTGCTGCCGTTCTGGACCTCCTATGTGGTGCGCTCCTATTCCTGGCTGCTGGTGCTGGCGGAAAAAAGCGTGATCAACACGTCGCTTGTCAATGCCGGGCTGCTGGCCGAGCCCATCCAGCTTGCCAATACGCGGGCCGCAACCGTCATCGGCTTCGTCCATTTCTTCGTGATGCTGCTGACGCTGACGATCTATGCGAACCTGAAGCAGTTATCCCTTAATTACCGCAAGGCCGCGGCCGACCTTGGCGCATCGCCCTTCCAGAGTTTCATCCATGTCATCCTGCCGCTGACGCTGCCGGGCATCATGGTGGGCGCGTTCCTCACCTTCGTGCTGGCAATCGGCGATTACATCACGCCGCAGATCCTGGGTGGCAACAACGAATTGCTGATGCCGCAACTGATCATGATGCAGATCGGGCGGCGCGGCGATTTTGCCTCTGCGTCCGCGCTGTCGATCATCCTCATGGCGGTGGTGACGATTGCCTATCTGGCCTGCGCCAGGTGGCTGAAGATCGAGCGGGCGTGAGGATGGAATGCCCCACGTTGCCGTCACCCCGGCGAAGGCCGGGGCCCCGCTTCTTCCGGTCCCGATGCGGAAAGCTGGGCCCCGGCCTTCGCCGGGGTGACGGTACAAGGGAGTGCAGATGAAAGCTCTTTCCACCCTCTACGCCACCGTGCTCTATGGCTTCATCTTTCTTCCGGTGGCGATGCTGGTGCTGTTCTCGTTCCAGGGAACGCTGTTTCCCATTCCGCCGTTCAATGGCCCCAGCTTGCGCTGGTACGGCGCCATCCTTTCGGACGCGCGGCTGACGTCTGGCCTCGTGAACTCCATTCTCGTTGCGGTGGTCACGTCCGCCATCGCGACACTGCTGGGTTTCCTGTCCGCCTGGGGCTTCGCGCGGTTTCATCTGCCTGCGTCCGCCCTGCTGCGGGGTTTCATCACGTTGCCGCTTACCGTCAGCTATCTCATCATCGGCATGGGACTTCTGATCTTCTTCAACTGGATCGGCCTGCCGAAATCGCTGATCGCCGCGGGCGTCGGCCATGTAGTGATCAACCTGCCGCTCTGCTTTGCGATCATTTACAGCCAGATGGGCGAGCATCAGGCCAACATCGAGCGCGCCGCGCGCGATCTGGGCGCTGGCGAGGCCCACGTTCTGCTGCTCATCACCGCGCCCATGCTGTGGCCTGCACTGTTTGCCAGCTTCTTCCTCTCCATGACCTTCTCATGGGACGAGTTCGTGATCTCCTTCCTGCTCACGCGGTTCGATACGACCTTGCCGGTTGAAATCTGGAACCTGCTGCGGGCGGGCCTCAACCCGAAGACCAATGCGGTGGGAGCCCTCGTGTTCGGCGTCTCGATCGTTCTCGCCATCATCTTCGAACTCGTCGCCTTCAGGAAACGCCCTCAATGACGGCCCTCGTCTCGATTGAAAACATCACGCACAGATTCGGCCACACCAAGGTGCTGGACGATGTGTCTCTCACCATCGGCGCGGGAAGCTATACCGTGCTGCTGGGACCATCGGGTTCCGGCAAGACGACGCTTCTCTCGATCCTCGGCGGCTTTCTCAATCCCAGTGAAGGCCGCGTGCTTATCAAGGGCGAGGACTGCACGGTGATGGCCCCGGCGAAACGGCCGACGGCCACGGTGTTTCAGGACTACGCATTGTTTCCGCATATGAGCATCGGCAGCAACGTGGGCTTTGGCTTGCGCATGAAGGGCGTGGCGCGCGCGGAACGCGAGGCGCAGGCGAGCGAGATGCTGAAGCTCGTGGGGCTGGCGCAATCCTTCGACAAGAAGCCGCATCAACTGTCTGGCGGGCAGCGGCAGCGCGTGGCATTGGCGCGGGCGCTGGTTGTGGAACCCGCCGTGCTGCTGCTGGATGAGCCGCTGGGAGCACTGGACCTGAAGCTTCGCCGCCAGATGCAGGATGAGCTGAAGGCGATCCAGAGCAAAGTCGGTACCGCCTTCGTGCATGTGACGCATGACCAGGAAGAGGCCATGGCGCTGGCGGACCATGTGGTGGTGATGAACCAGGGCCGGATCGAGGATGAGGGTGCGCCTGAGCGCGTCTATGGCAGGCCTGCAACCCGCTTCAGCGCGACGTTCATGGGGGAAAGCACCATCATTCCGGGTGTGGCGGAGAATGGCATGATCCGCACAGCGCTCGGCAGCTTCGCAACGGATGGCGCGGCACGGCATGTGGCGATCAGGCCGGAGCATGTGCGGCTTGGCGGCGATATCGCAGCGAAGGTGACGGATGTCGTCTATCAAGGCAGCTTCAAGCGGGTGACGGCGGAGGCCGTTGCAGCGCCCGGGATCACACTGCTGGCGCGGCTTGCCGCCGAGGCGGAGGTGAAGGCTGGCGACATGGTGCAGCTTGGTTTCGATCCAGCACGCATCATTATTTTGAAGGACTGACGTCATGCAGCAGATCGGTGCCAGAGACTGGTATGAAACGCTGCGCATGGGCGATGGCGTGACGCTCATCCACGAGCCGTGGATCAAGCCGTTCTACCGCTGCAACATCTGGCATGTGCGGGGCCGCGACCGCGACCTGCTGTTCGACTCAGGCCTTGGGCACTTCTCGCTACGGGCGCATGTGCCGCTGGTGACGGAGCGGGCGCTGACCTGCGTTGCGAGCCATACGCATTTTGACCACATCGGCAGCCATCACGAGTTTTCCGGCTGCTGCGTGCATCATGCGGAGGCCGCAATCCTTGAAGACCCGCGCAATGAATGGACCTGTGCCGACCGTTATGCCACGGACGAAATGTTCGATCGCTTCCCGGAAGGC
>JBKJQU010000203.1:0-2646 GCA_046594995.1 Aestuariivirga sp. | reverse complement strand
GCCCGGTGGCAGGCTCTTCTCCCATACCCGGGTCAAGCCCGGGCACGGGCCAAGGCGCTGGGACCGCAGATGCAACGCGCGTATTGAAGGTAAGTGACCCAGCATGTGCCTTCTCCCGTGCCCGGGCTTGACCCGGGTATGGGAGAAGGTGCCGACAGGCGGATGAGGGCCACAATCAGTTATCCCGAAAGCCTCTCCACCAGCCGTGCCAGCATCGTGTCACATGCTGCCATCTGGGCTTCGCTGACATATTCATCGGGCTTGTGGGCAACGGCAATGTTACCCGGTCCACAGACGACGGCTGGTGTGCCGAGTATTTGGTGGAACAGCCCGCCTTCGGTGCCGAACGTGATCTTGCCGGTGGAGTTGCCGCCGGTGAGCGCGTGGACGAATTTGACCGCTTCCGAGTCGACCGGCGTGTTCATCGCCGGATAGCTTTGCAAGTTCATGAAGTCGAAGCGCGCTTGCGGGAAGACGCCGCGATAAGAGAGGGCGACCTGTTCTGCAGCCGCCTTGATTGCGGCGACGATGGCGGCCTCGTCGTCTTCCGGCAAGTAGCGGATTTCGAAGTCGAAGCTGCAGCGGTTGGGCACGATGTTCATCACTTCGCCGCCCTGCATCTTGCCCACATGCAGCGTGGTGTAAGCGACCTCATAGTCGCCATCGCGCAGGCCGGTCTCTGCAATGCGTTTCTGGATGGCGCGGATCGCAGCAATGAGATCGCAAGCCATATAGATGGCGTTGACGCCGATGGGGGCGAGGCTCGAATGCGCCTCAAGCCCATGCGCGGTGACGCGAAAGCCGAGCTTGCCCTTGTGCGCGGTGACGGCCTGCATGAGGGTGGGCTCACCCACGATGCAGAGGCGGGGCCTGACGGGCGCATCCTTCAGCAGATCCAGCAGACGGCGCACGCCCACACAGCCGATTTCCTCGTCATAGGAGAAGGCGAAGTTGATGGGTGTGGTGAGCTTCGATTTCACGGCTTGTTCGGCCATGCTGAGGCAGCAGGCGATGAAGCCTTTCATGTCGGCGCTGCCGCGGCCATAGAGATTGCCGTCTCGCCTTATCATGGTGAAGGGATCGGAGGTCCACGCCTGGCCCTCGACCGGCACCACATCGGTGTGGCCCGAGAGCACGACTCCGGCGCGGTCTTCAGGCCCGATGGTGGCCCAGAGATTGGCTTTGCGGCCATCCTCGTTGTGAACGAGCGTCGAGGCGACGCCGAGGCCTGTCAGTACATCCTTCACGTAAACGACAAGATCGAGGTTGCTGTCCCGGCTCACGCTCGGGAATGCGATCAGTTTTTCAAGATGCTGGAGGGAGGATGTCATTGAGGCTGAATGTCACGGGAGGTTCCTGGTGTCAAAGGCCCAAACTTGACACAAGTCAAAGCACGGATTGCGCAGTGCCGCTATTTGATGGCCCACGGTGGTCACAAGCCATCGTGTTGGCGGGTGAGGTTTCCAGGAAAGTCAGCTGTCGCTTCGTTCCCCCCTTTCCGGGAGTCTCCCCGCCTCTCATTTCAAGGGCCCTTCGCGGGGCCCTCTTTTTTCTCAGGGCCACTGCGCGCCGGTGCGCGCCGTCTCGATCGCATAGATCGACGAGGTGGCGCAGATGAACATGCGCGACTTGCCGTAGCCGCCGAAGGTGAGGTTGGCGACCGTTTCCGGCACGAGAATGCGGCCGAGGCGCTCGCCTTCCTTCGTGTAGCAGTGGATGCCGTCGCCCGCAGAAATCCACAACAGGCCTTCGGTATCGACGCGGAGGCCGTCCGGCACCTTGTTGTCGATCTCCGCGATGACGCGGCTGTTGGTGAGCTTCTTGCCATCCACTACCGTGAAGCCGCGCACATGGCGGGGGCGGCCTTCTTCGAAGCCATAGCCATCGCCGCGCGCATAGCCGGAATCGGCGATATAGAGTTCGGATTCGTCCGGCGAGAAGCACAAGCCGTTGGGCCGGTCGAAGTCATCCGCGGCGACGGTCAATTCCCTGGTGGCGGGATCGAATCGATAGACCTGGTTCTTGCCGATCTCGCTCTCGGCCTTGATGCCCTCATGGTTCGAAATGATGCCGTAGGGCGGATCGGTGAACCAGATGGTGCCGTCGGATTTCACCACCACGTCGTTGGGTGAGTTCAGGCGCTTGCCCTCCCAATGGCTGACGAGCATCTCGTAGCGCCCGTCGAGAAAAGTGCGGCTTACGCAGCGACCGCCATGCTCGCAGGAAATCATGTTGCCGTCACGGTCGCGCGTGTGGCCGTTGGTGCGCTGGGATGGCTGGCGGAATGTGGAAAGGCCGGTGATGGGCGACCAGCGCATCGTGCGGTTGTTGGGAATATCCGAGAAGCGCAACTCGTTCAGTTCCGAGAACCATACCGGGCCTTCCGCCCAGATGAAGCCGGTGGCGAGTTTGGTGAGTGCCGCACCTGCGGGGAACAGGCCGAGAAACTTCGGGGAATCGGGGGCAAGGCAGGCAGCGTGCTTGGCCGTCATATCTTATCCTTTGACAAGTGTGGGAATGCGGGTGGTGGGTGGCGTGTTGCGGCTGCGCTGGCATTTCACGACGCCGTCGATCACCACCATGCCGATGCCGGGAAGATCGCCAAGCTGGATCGAATGCAGCAGATTGTCGCCCGCCGAATGCTGC
>JBKJQU010000176.1:0-5770 GCA_046594995.1 Aestuariivirga sp. | reverse complement strand
CATACGCTGATGACGGCGGCCAACGTGAAGCTGCTGCTGGACCATGGCTTCACGTCGATCTTCGAGGCAGCTTCCGCCAAGCCCATGATTGGCGTCGCCATCCGCGATGCCATCAATTCCGGCCTCATCCCCGGCCCGCGCATGCGCGCCGCAAGCCCGGAAGTGACGGCAACGGCGGGCCTGGGCGATGAACGCCGCCGCCACATCCACGAGGAAAGCTTCGGCCTCGTTGCCGATGGTGCAGTCGAGTTCCGAAGAGTGGCGCGTGAATGCATTCGCGACGGCGTCGACAACATGAAGATCAATATCTCGGGCGATGAATTCGTCAGCCATGCCCGCGCCGAGATCACGACACTGGAAGATGACGAGCTTCAAGCCTTCGTCAGCGTCGCGCATCGCTATGGCAAGATGGTCGCGGCACATGCGCGCTCGTCTTTGAGCGTGAAGATGGCCGTGCGCCACAAGGTCGACTGCATCTACCACTGCGACTTCGCGGATGAGGAAGCTCTCGACATGCTGGAGAGCGTGAAAGACACGTCCTTCGTGGGCCCGGCCTTTGGCCTCGTCCACAACTGCGCGGTGGAGGGCGAGCGCTATGGCTTCAGCAAGGAGCTTGCGGAATCGATGCATCTGATGCGGAAATTCGATGCGACCTGCGCCACCTATCACAAGATCCGGAAGCGTGGCATTCGTGTCGTCGTCGGCGGCGATTATGGCTTCTCGATCACGCCGATGGGCCAGAACGCACGCGACATCGGGCATTTCGTGAAATATTTCGGCTACTCGCCCGCAGAGGCGCTCCGCTGCGCTACGAAGATCGGCGCATCGCTGATGGGCCATGACGGCGAACTGGGCATCATCCGCGAAGGCGCTCTGGCGGACCTGCTGCTGGTCGATGGTAACCCGCTGGCCGACCAGTCCGTCCTGGTAGGGCCCGGCCAATTCGCCATGATCATGAAAGACGGTGCGCTCTACCGCGATCCCCGCAATCATGCGGCGCGCGCGAACCAGGTGGCTGCCGAGTGATCAAGGATCCGCCGCTTCTGACGATGGCGCGCAATGCACCGCGCCCCTCTGCCGAAACGGTGGAGAAATTCCGCAACACGCCGACAAGCTTCATCGTTGATGCGCTGGGCGGGCGCGGCGCCCTGGATTGGCGGATCAAGCCTGTCGGCGCAGTCATGTCCTTCACAGGCGTGGCCTTCACCTGCAACTGCGGGCCAGCGGATAATCTTGCCCTCTGCGCTGCAGTGGCGAAATGCCAAGCTGGTGATGTGATCGTCGCCGCAACCAATGGCTTCACCGCATCATCCGTTGTGGGTGATCTGCTCCTCGGCATTGCGAAGAATCGCGGCGCCCTCGCTTTTGTCACAGATGGCCTGGTCCGTGATCAGAACGACATTGAGGCCCTGGGTCTTCCCTGTTATGCGATGGGAACAACCCCCAATTCACCCGCGCGCAATGGCCCGGGCGAGGTGGGGCTTACAATCCAATGCGGTGGCCTTTCGATATCATCAGGCGACATCGTCATTGGTGACCGTGACGGCGTCGTCATCGTGCCTTACCGTTCGATCCATGAAGTGCTCGTCAATCTCGAAGCCGTCCGCAGCGCCGAAGCCGCCATGCTTGCGAAGGTCAAGGGTGGTCTCACCGAAGTTGGTTTTGTGGCGGGCATGCTCGCCGGCGAGCGTGTACGCATGGTCGATATCTAACGCACGCGATTGGCTTTTGCGGAGTTCCCGGCATGATGGCGCAGGAGAAAGACGGAGTTCCCCATGATTGATTTCCCCATCGTCGATACGCATGTGCATCTGCTCGACAATACGAAGTTCAAATACAGCTGGGCCGCCGGCGCCCCGAAACTCGCGCGCGACTGGAGCGTGGCCGACCTCACGCAATCGGCCAAGCCCTACGAGATCGAAAGCATCGTCTTTGTCGAGGTTGACGTCGATATGCCGCAATATCTCGAAGAGGGCGAATGGGTGCAGGCCATGGCCGATGGCGACAAGCGCCTTAAAGGCTGTGTTGCTTGCCTGCCGATGGAAATGGGCGCGGTGCTTGAACCTGAAATGGAGAGGCTGTCGAAGCTGAAAGTCATGCGCGGCGTCAGGCGGTTGATCCAGAACCAGCCAGATCCCGAATTCGTGCTGAAGCCCCATTTCCTCGCCGCCGTGAAGCTGCTGCCGAAATACAATCTCTCCTTCGATATCTGCATCTTCCATCACCAGCTTCCAAACACATTGGAATTTGTGCGCCGCTGCCCGGAAGTCTCCTTCGTGCTCGATCACATCGCCAAGCCCGGCATCAAGGCGGGCCTCACCGAGCCGTGGAAGCAGCACATGCGCGAGATGGCGGCATTGCCCAATGTCGTGTGCAAGATGTCGGGCGTCACCACCGAGGCTGATCACCACAACTGGACGCGCGATCAGCTCCGCCCCTACATTGACCACGTCATCGACTGCTTCGGTTTCAACCGCATCATGTATGGCGGCGACTGGCCCGTCTCGGAACTCGCGGGCAAATACACCGACTGGCTGGAGGTGCTGGACTGGGCGACGGCGGGTTGCACGGTGGAAGAAAAGCGCAAGCTGTTCCGCGACAACGGGATCAAAGCCTATCGACTCACATGAACCGCGCCGAACTCCAGCGCCATGGCTACAGCATTCATGCTCTGAGGGCCGAGGCGCGCAAGCGTCTGCCGCGCATGCTCTTCGACATGGTCGACGGCGCTGCGGGCGACGAGATTACCGTGAAGCGCAACGTGGACGACATCGCGGCATTGCAAATTATTCCGAAGGTTCTGGACGGCGCACCCGCGCGCAGCCAGTCCGTTGAACTCTTCGGCCACAAGCTGCCATCGCCGGTCATCGTGGCGCCGACGGGTCTGGCAGGATTGCTCTGGCCGCATGCTGAACTGGCGGCAGCGCGCGCTGCCGCGCGCTTCGGCACGATCTATACGACGAGCCATGCCTCTACGAGTACCATGGAAGACATCGCAGCAGAGACCAGGGGTCCGAAATGGATGCAGGTCTTCCTCTACAAGGACCGCGGCCTCACCGCGGAATTCGTGTCCCGCGCACAGGCTGCGGGCTACCAGGGCCTCGTCCTCACCGTCGACAATCAGGTGATGGCGGTGCGCGACCGCGACGCGCGGAACGGGTTGATGTTCCCCATCAAGCTGCGAACGCGGGGGCTTCTCGATCTCGCCAGCCATCCGGGCTGGCTGCTGCGCATGCGGAAGGCGCCGAACCCCACCTTCGTGAATTATGGCAAGCGCACCAGCATCGGCGCCTTTGGCCCGGTGATGGCCGAGCAGCTTGATCCGGACATCGGCTGGAAGGATGTCGAATGGGTGCGGAGCCTGTGGCAGGGCCCCATGATCCTCAAGGGCCTGCTTGATCCGCAGGAGGCACGCGAAGCGCAGGCGCGCGGCGTCGATGCGGTGATCGTCTCCAACCATGGTGGACGCCAGCTCGACGGTGCCATCTCAGGTATCCGCGCCCTGCCTGCGATTGTCGATGTGGTGGGCGACAAGACGGTGGTGCTGGTCGACGGCGGTTTCCGGCGCGGCATGGACGTGGTGAAGGCGCTGGCACTGGGGGCACGCGCCGTGCTGATCGGCAGGCCGCAGCTGTGGGGTGTCGCCTGCGCAGGCGAGGAGGGCGTTCACTGGGTGCTGGAGATATTCGCCCGCGAGATCGATCGCGCGCTGGCGTTGGGCGGCTGGGACGGGATCGGCAAGCTCGACCGCTCGATCTTCGCGGCTTAAGTTCCGTCGCGGCCGGAGGAGTGTTGCGCCTGCGGTGCGCCCGATGTTTTCCATGACCCAAGCGGATTGGTGCTGCGCCAGCTTTGCGCATAGTCCAGCATGGTCGTGAACCTGACATCCTCATGCTGTCTGAACTTCGTGATCAGCCGGTCGAGCATCATCATCCGGTGGCCGCGGCCGATCACCTGCGGATGCATGGTCAGGCTGAACAACCCGCCCTTTGCCATGTCGCGCGCATAAGTAAATTCATCGGTCCAGATTTCCTCCACCTTGCTCGCCGCAGAGAGACCATAGGTATCGCCGTCGACGAACTCGAAATGCGGAAAGTCATCGAGCACCCAGGTGACGGGGAGTTCGACGAGATCGATGTTCGGCCCAAACTTGTAGGGTGAAACGCGGTCGAACACGTCGCCGGTCCGTGCGTAATAGGGCGTGAAATCGTCGCCCATCAGGCTCGAGTCATAGATGAAACCGTAGCTGGCGAGAATCTGCGTCGTGCGCTCCGAGAAGGCCCAGGCCGGTGAGCGGTAGCCTTGAGGCACGACGCCTGCGGCTTTCTTGAGGCACTCCAAACCTTTTTCGATGTTGAAGCGCTCACCGGCCTCATCGAAATCGGCGGGGTTCTCGTGCACCCAGCCATGGTGGCCGATCTCATGGCCATCCGCCGCCACGCGCTTGACGATGTCCGGATAGGCAAGCGCCGTGTGACCGGGAATGAAGAACGTGGCGCGGATCCCGTGTTTCTTCAGCAGGTTGAGGATGCGCGGCATGGCAACCGCGCCGAATTCTCCACGTGAGATCATCGAAGGGTTGCGGCTCTTGTAGGAACCGATCCACAGCGAGGTAGCATCGAAATCGAAGGTCAGCGAACAGGTCAGTGCCATCGATGCCCGGGCCGCCTCTGTTTGTGAGAAACTGGAGCGGGCGATGGGAATCGAACCCACGACATGCAGCTTGGGAAGCTACCGTTCTACCACTGAACTACGCCCGCATCTTCCGTGAGACTAACGGAGGACCATTCCGCCTTCAAGTGCGATCAGCGGCGCGAGGGATCGAATGCCTTGAAGTGCTTTGAAAGCTTCAAGCCCTGCCGCTGGTAGTTGGAGCCGATGCCCTGGCCATAGACCTGGGTTGGTGCCTCTGTGAGTGGTTCATAGACGAGGCGGCCGATGATCTGGCCATCTTCCAGAATGAAGGGCACCTCGTGGCTCCGCACTTCCAGCACGGCGCGCGCTCCCTCGCCATGTCCGGAGCTGTGGCCGAAGCCGGGGTCGAAGAAGCCTGCATAGTGAACGCGGAATTCGCCCACCAGCGGATTGAACGGCACCATCTCGGCGGCGTAGGCGGGAGGTACCCGTACCGCTTCCTTGGAGGCCAGGATATAGAACTGGTCCGGATCGAGCACGAGGAAGCCTCGCTGCCAGATGGGCTCCCAGTAATCCGAAACCTCCAGACCCGCCTTGCGGTCGACGTCGACCAAGCCCGAATGCCGCTTGGCGCGGAAGCCCACCGGCCCATCACCCTCGAAGGTCGAGAGGTCTACCGACAGAGCAAGCCCGTTGTCGATGTTTGCCTCGCCCGATGAGATCAGGCCTTCCTTCTCGTGCAACTCGCGGATCAGCGCGTCCGAGGCGCTAGGCGGCCCGGCGCGGAAGCGGATCTGCGACAGGCGTGAGCCGGTGCGGGCGAGGATCGAGAAGGTGCGCGGGCTGATTTCCGCATAGAGCGGGCCTTCGTAGCCCTCCGGCACCTTGTCGAATTCCTGCGCATGGTCGGTAATGACGCGGGTGAAGATATCGAGGCGGCCGGTGGAGCTCTTGGCGTTCGCAGCAGCCGAAACACCCTTCGGCAGTGCCAGGCTCTCCTGCAGCGGCACGATATAGACACAGCCGGTTTCGAGCACGGCGCAATCGGCGAGCGGCATCCGGTGCAGCGCCAGTTCGGCCACGCGCTCGGCCACGGTAAAACGCTTGCCCGGCAGGAACGAGGCGCGCACCCGAT
>JBKJQU010000067.1:0-4282 GCA_046594995.1 Aestuariivirga sp. | reverse complement strand
CCGGTCAGCGGGATATCGGCATAGCTGACGCCCATCGTCTTCAAGGTGCCTGCCAGCCTTTTCGTTGCATCAGGCGCGGACGTGCCCGCATCCATGATGATCGTGCCGGGGCGGAGGACGGGCTTCAACCGGGCAATGGTGTCTTCCACCACTTTTGACGTGGTCACGCACAGCAGGATCACATCCGCTGCTGCGATCTCTTTCAAGCTCCCGGCCTCGCGAGCACCCTTCCGAACAAGGTTCTCCACTGGCCCCCGGTTGCGGTGTGCGATCACCGAGACCTGATGGCCATGTTTCAGCAGATTGGCAGCCATGCCATGGCCCATCATCCCCGCCCCGATCAATCCGATGTGCATGCTTGCCTCTCTCCTGTGGCGCGTTTATGCAGGCGGTCAACTTACGTCTTCTCCCGCTTTTTCAGCGGGAGAAGAAGGGACCCGTTGCGGAACGCAACGGGGAGATGAGGGGATATCAGCTCGGTTTCTGCTGTCGAGCTCGCTTTCCCTCACCTTTCCCAAGCTTCGCTTGGGCCCCTTTCCTCTCCCCTTTCAAGGGGAGAGGACGATCAGCAATTCAGGCGATTTGGGAGTTTCACTATGGCGCTGCATCGGAATTTCATCAATGGCGAATGGCTCGAGGGCAGCAACGTCCGCGAGAACATCAATCCGTCGGACATCACCGACATTGTCGGCGAATATGCCCAGGCCGACAAGGCGCAGACGGAATCAGCCATCGCCGCCGCGAAAGCAGCCTTTCCCGCATGGAGCGCTACCACCCCGCAGCAGCGCGCCGACATTCTCGAGTTCATCGGTGTCGAACTCCTCGCCCGGAAAGACGAGATCGGCCGGCTTCTGGCGCGTGAAGAAGGAAAGCCGCTGTCGAACGGCATCGCGGAAACAACGCGCGCCGCCCAGATTTTCAAGTTCTTCGCGCAGGAAACGCTCCGCACCGAAGGCGTGGCGCTGGCCTCCGTCCGTCCGGGCGTCGATGTGCTGATCACGCGTGAGGCCGTCGGCGTCGTGGGCCTCATCTGCCCGTGGAATTTCCCCATCGCCATTCCGGCCTGGAAGATGGCCCCGGCACTGGCTTATGGCAACACCGTCGTCTTCAAGCCTGCCGATCTTGTTCCCGGTTCCGCCTGGGCGCTTGCCGAAATCATCTCGCGCTCGGGCCTGCCCAAGGGTGTGCTCAATCTCGTCATGGGCCGTGGTTCCGTCGTCGGTCAGACCATGCTCGACTCGCGCGATGTGAATGCTATTTCGTTCACGGGTTCAGTCGATACGGGCGCCAAGGTCGCCATGGCCTGCGCCTCGCGCGGCGCCAAGTTCCAGCTCGAAATGGGCGGCAAGAATCCGCTCGTGGTGCTGGACGATGCCAACCTCGACACCGCCGTTGCCGCAGCCCTCGATGGCGCCTTCTACCAGACAGGCCAGCGCTGCACGGCATCTTCCCGCCTCATCGTCGGTGCGAAGGTGCATGATGCCTTCGTGGAGCGGATGGTCGACGGCATGAAGAAGCTGAAAGTCGATCACGCGCTGAAGGAAGGCACTGTCATCGGTCCCGTCGTCGATGATGCACAAATGGCGCAGGACGAAAAATATATCCAGATCGCGCGCGACGAAGGCGGCGAACTTGCCTGGGGCGGCGAGCGGCTTAACCGCGACACGAAGGGCAATTATCTCAGCCCCGCGCTGTTCGTCGGCACCAACAACAGCCAGCGCATCAACCGCGAGGAAGTGTTCGGTCCCGTCGCCTCCGTCATCAAGGTCGATGGCTATGACGAGGCGCTGGCCGTGGCGAACGACACAGCCTTCGGCCTGTCGTCCGGCATCATCACCACATCGCTGAAGTACGCGACCGATTTTCGCAAAAAGTCGGCAGCCGGCATGGTGATGGTGAACCTCGCCACCGCTGGCGTCGACTATCACGTGCCCTTCGGCGGCCGCAAAGGCTCAAGCTACGGCGCACGCGAACAGGGCCGCTTCGCCGCGGATTTCTACACCTCGGTGAAGACGGCCTACACGCTGGCTTAAGGTTGCTCGAAGCTGGGCCCCCGCATGCGCGGGGATGACGAAATTGCTTTGATGTAAACCCGTCACCCCCGCGAAAGCGGGGGCCCCGCTTTCGGCTCAACGAGCGGCGCAGTCACATCAATTCTGTCATGAAGATCAAGCCAACCGCGGTTCATGCCTTCGACGACTTCGATCTTCCAAGCCCGGTTCCATTTCTTGATCTGCTTCTCGCGGCGAATGGCAGCATCCATCGCCGTGTGGTGCTCGTACCAGACCAGCGTCTTCACGCCGTATTCTTTCGTGAAGCCCTCCAAACGTCCGTTCTTGTGGTCCCAGACACGCTGCCATAGCGAACTCGTGACGCCGGTATAGAGCGTTCCGCGATAACGACTGGCGAGGATATAGACTGCCGGGTGTTTGTCCTCAGACATTGCGCGAGAGTAACATTCAACAATTCCGCGTCAAGCAAAGCGGGGTCCCCGCATGCGCGGGGATGACGGTTGATTATGATTTCTTTCTTCCGTCACCCCCGCGAAAGCGGGGGCCCAGCTTCAATCCACCGGCACTTCCGTGTCCTTCCCCAACGATCTTTCCCTTGCCAGTACGAAGATGCCGCTCGCGATGACGATCACGGCGCCAACAATCGTCCACATATCCGGCACATCGTGAAAAACGACGAACCCGATCAGGATCATCCAGATGATCTGGGTATAGATGAAGGGCGCCAGTACAGATGCGGGCGCCAGCCGGTGCGCCTGGATCAACAGGAAATGCCCGGTGCCGCCCGCAAGGCCCATGCCCAGCAGCAGCAGCCATTCGATACCTTCCGGCATCTGCCAAGACCACGGCAGTGGCAGCGCCGCAAAACCCGCGCCGAAGAGACCCACATAGAACAGCGAGGTTTCGGCCCTGTCGCGGCCGCCCACCTTGCGCGTCGCGATATTGTAGATTGAGCCGCAAAACGCTGCACCGATAGACAGGAACATGGCCCAGTGAAAATCCATCGTGCCCGGTCGCATGATGACCAGCACGCCGAGGAAGCCGATGAGAACCGCGATCCAGCGCCTCAAGCCCACATGTTCTCCCAGCAGCGGAACGGACAGCGCACAGACCCACAAGGGGATGGTGAAGGAAATCGCCGCCGTCTGCGCCAGCTGCAGATAGATGATGGCGGTGAAGTTGAGCGCCGTCGAGGCCAGCAACGTCAGTCCACGGATGAATTGCAGACCGATATGGCGCGAGATGATGATGGCGGGCCGTCCCGTCCGCTCGATCAGTATCATCGCCAGCACCAGTGCGATCACATAGCGGAAGAACACGGCAACGGCAGGCGGCAGCGTCTGCATCACATATTTCGCCAGCCCGTCGAGGATCGCGAAGATCAGCACGGCGGCGGCCATCAGGAGGATGCCTTTGACGCGCGGGTTCATTTGCAAGCCTTCTGTAAATCCGTCATGCCCGCGCCAGCAGGCACCCAGCTTTCTTTCTGCAGCGAAGCGCGGCCCCCGCCTGCGCGGAGGTGACGGGCATTGTCATACCGGACAGTCAAACAAGCGAGATTCCGCGCTCGGCAAAGGACTTCCGCGCCGCATCCGCCGATCCGTTCAACTCGATGGCGCGGCAGGCCTGTTCGATCACGTCGGTATCGAAGCCCAGCGTGCGCGCATCCTCGGCGGAGAAGCGCACGCAAAAGTCGAAGGCGAGGCCAATGCAGGTCACATGCGTGAAGCCGCGCTCCTTCAGGTACCCGCCAAGGCCCGTCGGCGTCTTGTGGTCGTTCTCGAAGAAAGCGGAATAGCTGTCGATGCCCTTGCGGTAGCCCTTGCGGATGATCAATTCCGCGTGCGGAATATCGAGGTCCTTGTGGAAAGCGGCCCCGGGCGTGTTCTGGATGCAGTGATCGGGCCACAGCGTCTGGGGGCCGTAAGGCATCGTCACCATCTCGTATGGCTCCTTGCCCGGATGCGAGGATGCGAAAGAGGAATGGCCCGCCGTGTGCCAGTCCTGCGTCAGCACCACATGCTGGAAGCCATGGGCGAGTCGGTTGACGATGTGGACGATCTCATCACCCCCCGTGACCGCCAGGCTGCCGCCAGGACAGAAATCATTCTGTACATCGATGACGAGAAGAACGTCGGTTTCCTTGCGCATGACTTCACCTCACTGACAGCAAATTACTCTGCGATGGCTGCGGCACAGCCTTTGAAGGCCGGGAACTTGTCGACGATCACATAGACCGGGATCGGCCGCATGACGTGCGCGAGCCGCCC
>JBKJQU010000414.1:0-15400 GCA_046594995.1 Aestuariivirga sp. | reverse complement strand
GTCGCAGGACCGTGGCGCCCACGCCTGAAGGCGAACGCCCCGAGGCACTGGCACAGTTCGGTCAGGCGGCGCGCGAAGAAAACAGCGGCAAGTCGCCCAAGGACATCGTGGCTGACGATGAAACAGCACCCATTCCGGCAGACAATCCGACAAAACATGATGTCGCCACCAAGCTTTTGAACGATGGCGCACATGGCCGCGATCCTGATCCGGATGCTGCAGGAGAAGACAAGCTACCTGACCGTATCACACGCAAAAAATAGACGGTTCCGGCGTTACTCTTTGGGTGGCGGCGGCAAGCGGCGGCGATAGCCCCAAGCTGCTTTATTTCTGGCTGGGGAAACGTTGACCGCTCGCCTCCTTCCAGTAATAGGCCTTGGCGAAAAGGCCCAAGTCCTTGCAGATGCTGTAGCGATCGAGATTTCGCAAACCGGCGCGGAGGATATTGCCGGTGCCTGCAAGGACCTTAAGCCCAAGTGTCAATTCATGATGCCTAGTGATTCCCAGAATGCCATCCGCGCCACAATCCGCGGAATGGTTGTTGGTGACTGTAAGAACGTGAATGCCGACTGACACGGCATACCGCAGTCCGTCAGACGATGACTGAAAAGTGAAGTTGAGCGCATCCGCAACACGATCGGTGCGGTCGCTGATGATCGTTTCCAGATATGCGAAATTTGCATCCGGTGCAACAATGCCGCGAATGCCGCTGATGAGTTCAAGCCTATGGAATGACGTCGCCATGCCGGATGGCGCCTTGCACGCTGAGCGGTTGCTTGCTGTCACTGATGCCAAGGTCGCCCGTAAACCCGAGCACGATCATGATGCCGGACTGTGTGTTGCTCCTGCTGGCCCGCGGTTCCTTGGCATTGGCACCTTCTTGGATAAACAGCAGCACGATGATGGCGAGGATGCAGAATCTCATCCTGAAGTTGCTGCCACAGCTGCGCCATGAACAGAACGATTGGCCCTATCTGCCTGCCGGGGACTTCTCATTTCGCTGCTGACTGTCTAGTGATGCTTCAAAGGTGGGGGATAAGATGATTGAATTTCTGCTGCGGTCGCTGGCTGTTGGCATCGGCGGCACGGCCGCGATGGATGTCTGGGCCATTCTGCTGAACAAGCTGTTCGGGCTCGCGCTGCCCAACTGGGGAATGGTTGGTCGCTGGTTCGCGCATATTCCAAGAGGCACTCTTGCACACAAGGACATTTCCAGGGCGCAACCCGTCGCCAATGAGCGCGCCATCGGCTGGTTTGCGCATTACGCCATCGGCATACTCTATGCGGGTGTCCTGATCGCAATCGAAGGCCCCGGGTGGTCAGCCAATCCGACCTTCCTGCCAGCTTTGATTATTGGCCTGGTGACAGTCGGCGCCGGCTGGTTCATCCTGCAGCCGGGCATGGGTGCTGGCTGGGCCGCGTCGCTGAAGCTTAATCCGTGGCGGATCCGAATGCTCAACATCGCGGCCCATATTGCCTTTGCCGTGGGCCTCTTTGGTACCGCTTGGGCTATTTCCGGTTACTGAAGCCCGCATTTGGTCCTGATCTCGAGAGACAAACCGATGACGCATTCATTCGCCCGCTACCCAAGCCTTAAGAACAAGACGATCTTCATCACAGGCGGTGCATCCGGCATCGGAGCGGAGATCGTCAAGGCCTTCGCAGAGCAGGGTGCCAGAGTCGGCTTCGTCGATCTGGACCGGACTTCAAGCGAGGCTCTAGCGAGCACATGCGGAGAAAACGTCGCCTTTGAAATTTGTGACCTTCGCGACATTGATGCGCTGAGGGCCGCCTTCGCCGCGTTGAAGGCAAAACTTGGTTCCGCTTCGGTTCTGGTCAACAACGCTGCGCGTGACGATCGCCATGACTGGAAGGTTGTGACGCCGGAATATTGGGATGAGCGGCTTTCAACAAACCTCCGGCACATGTTTTTCGCCATTCAGGCCGTGGCGCCCGGAATGACTGATGCAGGAGGCGGGTCGATCATCAACATGGGATCGAACAGCTGGTGGGAGGCCTTTGGCGGATTTCCGGCCTATGCCACTGCGAAATCAGCCGTACATGGATTGACCCGCACCATGGCGCGGGATCTGGGCCAGCACAGAATCCGCGTCAACACGGTCATTCCAGGCTGGGTGATGACTGAACGGCAGAAGACCCTCTGGCTGACGCCGGAGACAAGCGAAGCCCACCGGAAGAAACAGTGCCTGCCGGACCTGATCGAACCCGTCTACGTAGCCCGCATGGTCCTGTTTCTCGCCTCTGACGATGCACTAATGTGCACCGCCAACAATTACATGGTCGAGGCAGGCTCGATCTAGCGCATGGGTTGCCTGACGAATGTTCAGGAAGAGGGCCTGGAGGCTCAGGTTGGTTTATAGACCCGGCTCGCTTCCGGGTCATCGCTTTCAAATGGCAGTGCCATCAGTTCCTCCCAGGCGGCGGGTGGAATTTCGTAGCGTGCCCATTCGAGGGTCTGCGCCACACGCTCCGGCTTGCTGATGCCGCAGGCGGTCGCTGCGATACGCGAGTCGCGCATCGAGAATTGAAGTGCCGCCGCGCCCGGTGGGATTCCATGCCTCGCACAGACTTCCTCGATCCGGGCGATAGGCTGCATCATCTCGGCGGTGGCTTCCTGGTAGACATAACGCTTGTGAGAGGCTGAGCCCTTGGCGAGGACCCCGCTGGCATAGGGCGCTGCGTTGAGAACCGCGATGCCCCGCTCATTGGCATATTCGATCATCTTTTTCGCATGGCGGTTTGCCAGCGTGAAGCGGTTATGCGTCATCAACGCATCAAAATCCCAGTCGCGCAGAATCGGCATCATGATGTCGACCTTTCCGGCAGCAAGGCCCACCGCGTCGACCAGGCCTTCTTCCTTCATCCGGAAGAGTTCAGTGATCGCCCCTTTTGCTCCTGTCACGTCGGACAGAGAAGACGCATATTCCGGATCATGCACATGCAGGAGCTGTATGCGGTCCACGCCAAGTGCCTTCAGGCTTTCCTCGAGCGAGCGCCGAGCCCGTGCGCCATCGAACTTGTTGGTGTCCATGTCGCGGTCTAGCTTCGTCGAGATAACAAAGCCGGCAGGAAGCCCGCCCCGCTCGCGGATCACTTCGCCTACTCGCTCTTCACTCCGCCCCAGACCGTAGTTTCGCGACGTATCCAGAAAATTGATAGGGCTGTCAAAGATCGCACGAACCGTATTGCGGGCCTGTTCCGTGCTCACCCCGTAGCCATAGGTGTCCGGCATGTCGCCAATGGGCGCGAGACCAAAACAGATACGGCTGACGGAAAGCTTGGTGCGGCCGAGCGTGATCCGCGCCGTGGGATCGGGTGTCATGTTGTCCATCTCCATCTTCGGTCTTGTCATGCTGTAACTCATACTCTTCACGCTGTCTGACGCAAGTGCGAGACTAAGGAAACAAAAGGTCGGCAGTTGCGTTTTATTATCCATAGGTCGAATGGCAAGGAAGGGCACACATCATCATCTCCTTCATGTTCTGTACCGGCATCGAGAACAGCGCTCCCACGCTTGATGGTGGCCGGATCCGTGTCGATCAAATGGAAAGCTGCGGTCACTACAAGTATTGGCGCGAAGATTTTGCACTGGTCAAGGAAATGGGCATCCAGTTCCTGCGCTATGGCCCGCCGCTTCACACCACGTTCCTGGGCGATGGCCGCTATGACTGGGGCTTTGCCGACGAGGCCTTCGCCGAATTGAAGCGGCTCAACATCGTGCCGATCGTCGATCTCTGCCACTTCGGCCTGCCGGACTGGCTTGGCAACTTTCAGAATCCAGACTTTCCCGACAGGTTTCCGGCCTATGCGCGGGCCTTTGCCGAGCGCTTTCCATGGGTGCAGCTTTACACGCCGGTAAATGAGATGTTCATCTGCGCCACGTTCTCAGCCCGCTATGGCTGGTGGAATGAACAGATGCAGAGCGAGCGGGGCTTTGTCACTGCGCTGAAACACCTCGTTCTTGCCAATGTGCAGGCCATGCGGGCCATACTGGCGGTGAGGCCGGATGCCTTGTTCATTCAATCTGAGTCATCCGAATATTTTCATGCCGAAAACCCGGCGGCGATCGGGCCTGCCGAGCATATGAACAATCTGCGGTTCCTTTCGCTCGACCTCAACTACGGCCTGCGTGTCAACAGCGATACCTATGAATACCTTCTCGACAACGGTATGACACGAGAGGAATATCACTTCTTCCTTCACAACCATCTGAAGCGGCACTGCATCATGGGTAATGATTACTATGCCACCAACGAGCATCGCGTCTCGGCTGAGGGAAGGGTGAGGAACGCTGGCGAGATTTTCGGCTATGACGAGATCACGCGGCAGTATTACAACCGCTACAAGCTGCCGGTGATGCACACGGAAACGAACTTCTACCAGGGGCCAGAGGGCAACGAGGCCGTGGACTGGCTCTGGAAACAATGGGCCAACGTCTTGCGCGTAAGGAATGATGGCGTCCCTATCGTTGGCTTCACGTGGTACAGCCTCACCGACCAGATGGACTGGGATACGGCTCTCCGCCAGCGCAATGGAACGGTAAACCCCTTGGGGCTCTACGATCTCAGTCGCAGTATCCGCCCCGTGGGCAAAGCTTACAAACACCTGATCGACCAGTGGCGCAACGTGCTTCCCACACAAAGCCTCTGCCTGGTAGTGCCGGTTGAAATGCCACTGGAGGACAGTAAGCCTGTGGCAGAGGTGGCAACGGCCCATGAAACGCTGGCACAGCCAGTGGACCCCCCCAACTCAGGCTGATCCTGAACTATTTAGTGGATCATGTAGACCTTCCGGATCGTCTCATGCACGCGGCAGGTGCCTTTCCAGTCCTTGGGGAAGAAGGCTACCGTGTCCGGCACGATCTCGATGACTTCGCCTGACTCATGGGTGTAGGTGCAGCGCCCGAGCAGGAAGTGGCAGAATTCGTCGCTTGTCACATGGCAATTCCAGTAACCCGGCGTGCAGATCCAGATGCCGGTTTCGCTCTCGCCATTCGGCCCTTTGAAGATAACGATGCCGCTGGTGCGGGAGAACCCCTCGATCATGGTGGGGATCAAGCCCCAATCCTTGAAGGGGCCGGGGTAGCTCGCAGGATCGATGAGATGGGGAGCGGACGATTCGAGTTTAAGTGTCATTGTTATCTCAGCATGTAAACGTTGCGCATGGTTTCATAGACGGTGCAGGTGCCTTTCCAGCCACCCGGAAACAGCACCATGGTGCCGGATCTGACCTCGATCTTCTCGCCAGATTCGTGAGTGTATGTGGCAGATCCGCCAACGAAATGGCAGAGTTCATCGCGCGGAATGGCAAGCGGCCAGGTTCCGGGTGTGCATTGCCAGAGGCCGATTTCAGGCTCGTTGCCGGGTCCCTTGAACAGCAGCACGCCATCGCTTTTGGAGTTTCCGGCAGTCGCGTCCGGCTGATGGCCCCAGTCGTTGAGGGGCCCGGCATAATGCGCCGGCCCTTCCAGATGTGGCGCGGATGAATCGAGTTTCGTCGGCATCAGGTGATCTTCCGGCGTGTCAGACTGTCAATGATTTTTGCGGCCTTGGTCGGTCCGTGCTGGGCACGCATTGAGGCGGAGGTTTTCTTCAGTCTGGCCTTCATCTTCTTGTCGGTGATCATGGCCATGATCTTCGCGCTCAACTCGTCTTCCGTCCAGTTGTAGCGGTCAAGCTTGAATCCGTGGCCCGTCTCCTCGACGCGCGTGGCATTGTCATGGCCATCCCAGACATAAGGCATGATGATCGCGGGCTTGCCGAAGTAGAGGCATTCCGTAAACGAATTGTTGCCGCCATGATGGATCACGCCATCGACCTGCCCGATGACGGAAGGTTGCGGAAACCAATTGTCGATGATCACATTGGGCGGAGTGTCGACATACTGGTCCATGTAGTCGCCCACATTCACCAGTGCGCGCACCGGCATGGTGCCGATGGTCTTGATGACGCGCTTCAGAAGCTCAGTGTCGCCTGAACCCAATGACCCATAGCTCACATAAAGGATTGGTTTGTCGTTGTTCGTTCTGAACTCTGGAATCTTGTAGGTGGCCTCCTTGCGGACACAGCCTTCGAGATACTGGAACTGGTTTGCCGAAAGCTTGTGCTTGCGTTTGAATTTCACGGCAGAAGGATAGAGCAGAATATTCATGTGCGGACTTGCCTCGAAGAACTGCCCCGGCGGATACTTCTTTTCGCCAACTGACTTCAAGAAGGCATTGAAGTCATCGTGGATCGGCTTGATGACCGCGTTGAAGTGCTTGCGGTAACGCGCGAAACCCTTCTTGTCATTCTCTCCGCAGCCAGAAAGATGCGGCGGGATTTCCGGGTCCTCGATCTCGTTTTCCGAACATGAGATGATCCGCACCCAGGGCTTCCCATTCTGCTTGGCGTAATGCTTGATCGCAGGAAACAGGATGACGTTGTCGACGCAGATCACATCCGGCTTCACCATGTCGAGAACGCCGGGCAGATCCTTCTCCGCCCACTTGGCAGTCTCCACGATCATGCTCCAGCAATCCTTTACGTAACTGTCGATCTGCTCATAGGGAGTCTGGCGGAAGTTCGGGATGTGTCCGTTAATGAATTCCACCCAGAAATTCGCCATCTGCTCGGGCGGCAGCGGTTCGGAAAGGTTGACCGGGTGAGCCTCGAAGCCATAGCCCTTGTAGACGTCGAGAAAGCCGGGGTCGGACAGGAACACCACCTTGTGCCCAAGCTTTTTCAGTGCCTGCCCTATGCCCACGGAATTGAGTGCGGGGCCAAATGCAGCCTCCGGAAACAGCGCGATCACTTTCTTCGCAGGCTTCCGGGTAGCTTTCTTTGGTGCAGCCTTTTTCCTTGCCGTGGACTTCTTTGTCACCTTTTTTGCCGGTGTCTTCACCATGTGTCTCTCCCTCAATTCAGAATTGGATAGCCAGTTTCTTACGATCCCGGAATACGCCCACGGTTCAGCCGCTGGGCACTCAGTACAAGCACGAAACTCAACAGCATCACGATCGTCGCCATGGCATTGATCTCCGGCGTCACCCCGAAGCGGATCATGGCGTAGATCTGCATAGGCAGCGTGGTGGAGGATTGCCCGGCGCCCGCCGTGAAGTAGGCGATGATGAACTCGTCAATCGACAGTGTGAAGGCGAGCAAGGCTGCGGCTATGACTGCGGGTAGAATGAGCGGAAGCGTGATGCGCCAGAAGGTGATGAACGCTCCGGCTCCTAAGTCCCGCGAGGCTTCGATCAGCGACCAGTCAAAGCTTTTGAGCCGCGCACGGACAACGGCGCAAACGAAAGCGATGTTGAAGACGACATGGGCGAGGATGATAGACTGCAGCCCCAGTGAGAATTTGAGCAGGGTGAAGAACGAGAGCAGCGCAATGGCCAGCACGATGTCCGGAATGATCATCGGCGCGAACAACAGCGCGTCGCGCGTGGCGGATGGCCGGGAGCGTTCGACCCCTAACGCCAGCAATGTTCCGATAGACGTCGCGATGATGGTTGAGATCGTGGCGACCACCAGCGAGTTCCAGGCCGATGCGAGAATCTTCGGGTTCGCCGCAAGCTTTCCATACCATTCGAGGGAAAAGCCGGTCCACACCGTCGGCAGGCCTGCCCTGTTGAAGGACAAAACGATCAGCACCGCAATCGGAATATAAAGGAAGGCGTAAGTTGCGGTCAGGTGCGCGGTAAGGGCTTTAGGCATGGCCACCCCTTGCCCGGTCTGTAGCGATGGCCTGCGCAGTGAGCGCCAGCATCAGCAGCGCGATCAGGAGTCCCGAAAGCGTTGCGCCGAACGGCCAGTCACGCGCGGTGAGGAACTGGTCATAGATCAGATTGCCGATCATCTGCAACTTGCCGCCACCCAGAAGATCGGGCGTCACGAAGTTGCCGATTGACAGTACAAAAACGAACACTGCGCCCGCGGCGACACCGGCTGCAGTCAATGGCAACGTGATCCTGAAAAAGGTTGTGGCTGCACTGGCGCCGAGATCGCGTGAGGCTTCGGCATAAGATGGATCGAGACGCTGCAGCGAGGAGTAGATCGCCAGAATGACGAAGGGTGTGTAGCTGTAAATGAGGCCGAGGACGACGGCGAACTCATTATAGAGAAAGGAAAGGGGTTCGGAGATCACCCCGGTTCCAATCAGCAGATTGTTGATGAGCCCCACCGGATTGAGCAGCACGATCCAGGCATAGGTGCGGATCAGGTAATTGGTCCAGAACGGCAGGATGGCGAGAAAGAGCAGGGACGTCTGCCAGCGGGTGGGCGCTTTGACGATGGCGTAAGCCGCCGGATAGCCGATCAGCAGCGCAAACAGCGTTGCGATGAACGCAATCCGCGCACTGTCGAGAAAGATCGAGAAATAGAGATAGTCTGCTGCGCGGCGGAAGTTTTCGAACGTCATCGCACTCCAGTCGATGCCTCCATAGATGCCGCGCTCGTAGAAGGCGAGCATGAAGATCAACAGGCACGGAATGATCATGAGCACCGTCAGCCACAAGAGGCCGGGCGCCATGAGAAGCCATGATGCGAGACGTTGAGTCAAGGAGTGGAGATCCGCCACCTCCCGCTGGCGCAAGGCCAGCCAGAGGCACTGCCCGTGGTTACTTCGCTGCCATGATTTCCGACACAGTCTTGGAGAAAGCCTTCATGCCTTCTCCAAGATCACGCAATTGTTCATACTTCAGCAACTCGCCGGGGGTGATTGCCATGTTGGGATATTTTTCCAGCATGGACTTGTCGATGGCCTCCATGCCCGCCTTGTTCGGCGACTTGTACATGATGTTCTCGACCACCCATTTGCCGTTCTCAGCATTGAGTACGAAGTCGATGAACTTGTGCGCGCCTTCCGGATTCTTCGAAGCCTTCATGACCACGATTGAATCGACCCAGAGATCTGAGCCTTCCTTGGGGATCACGTATTTGATCTCGGGCTTCTCGGCGATGCCATAGTTGCACCAGCCATCCCAGGCCTGAACCATGGATGCTTCTCCAGAGACGAGCTTCGAGTAAAAGGTTGTATCGTCATATGCGAGAAGTGCGCGCTTGGTCTCGACAAGCTGGTCGCGCACCTTTTCGAGGCTCTCCTGATCGGTGGTGTTGACCGACATGCCATTGGCGAGGAAGCCAGCTGCCATCAGCCAGCGATCGGTGGAGAGCATCGTCATCTTGCCCTTGAGATCGTCTGCGGGCTTCAGCAGATCGTTCCAGCTTGCAGGTTCGGCCTTCACGAGGTCGGAGCGGTAGCACAAGCCTGTCGTGCCCCAGGTATAGGGAACGGAGAAGGCATTGCCCGGGTCATGTTTCAATTGCATTGCTTCCGGGTACAGGTTCGCCATGTTGGGAACCTTGGTATGATCGATAGGCGCTGCGAGGCCCAGATTGTTGAGTGCCTCGGCAAAGGGCGACGATACGAAGAGCACGTCGAATCCTTCGCCGCCGGATGCCGTCACCTTGCCCATGATTTCTTCGTTGGTGGCATGAACAGCGATTTCGAGATCGATCCCTGTTGCGGCCTTGAACTTCTCCGCCATGTCTTTCGGCATATAGCCGTCCCAGTTCGAGATCACGAGCTTCTCAGCCTGGGCCGCGGATATCCCTGCCGTTAAGGTAAGCGCAGCGGCAAAAAGCGTTGCCGAAATAGTCTTGAATGTCATGTCGTTTCACTCCCTTGCGTGGGGTCTTGTGCCCCGTCGGGTTGCATACTGGCGCGAAGTTGGCAATCCCGCAATCCTTTCGATGTGAGGCTATCCGCTCCGCAATTGCCGCTGGGGTGACCTGCCGAGAAAGGCCTATCAGGTCAACGCTCTTTGTTCCAGATTGCCGCAATGACAATGGAATCAGCCCGGACGGGCGACAAGCTGCGTGGCATCCTCTTTCTCATCATTGCAGTCGGCTGTTTTGGTGCAGTCGATGGCCTGAGCAAGATGCTGATCGATACCCAATCATTCGGGCAGATCATGCTGGCGCGCTACGCCTTGGCGCTGCCGCTGCTCCTCGCCGTCACGTCGCCTGCGAAATGGCCGGGACTGTTCCGCACGCAGTCCGTCATGTGGCAGATCATCCGCGGGCTTCTTCCCGTCATCATCGGCGGTTTGATGGTCTTCGCCGTCACATTCCTTCCACTCGCGGAAGCAACAGTGATCCTGTTCGCAGGTCCCTTCTTCGTCGTGGCACTGTCCGGCTGGCTGCTGGATGAAAAGGTCAGCCTGTCGAGCTGGATTGGCGTTGCCGTCGGTTTCCTCGCCGTGTTGATCGTCGCAAGGCCCGGCTTCGACGAGCTCTCGCAATATGCGCTGTTTCCCGCCGTTGCCGCAGTGTTTTACGCGCTGTTCCAGCTGCTCACGCGCCGCTTGGGCACCTTGGGCGAGGCTCCGGTGACGACGCTCGCCTGGACGCTCGTCGTTGGCAATGCCGTGGCCATTCCCCTCGCTATCGCCGACTGGCAGCCTCCTTCTGCCACAGGTTGGATGCTGATCCTAGCTGTCGGCATTACATTCGGTGCGGGGCAATACTTTCTGGCAAAGGCTTTTGCGCTGGCGCCCGCAAATGTACTGACGCCCTTCACCTACTTCCAGATTCTGTCCGCGGTGATTTTCGGCGTTGTTGTGTTCGGCGATATTCCGGACGCCTGGACCTTCCTCGGCATCGCAATGATCCTTGCAGCTGGCCTCTACGTCTTTGGCCGCAATCGCGGCAAGGAGGCTTGAGGCTCAGGCTGCTGCGCGCGCTCGCGACTTGAGATCAAGCCTTTTCAGGAGTTCGTAGGAGCGCGCCCTCGCATCGTGATCGTAGATTGCGCAGGCTACCATCAACTCGTCCACGCCGGTGCGCACAATAAAGTCTTGCAGCTCGCGCTCGACCGTTTGCGGCGAGCCGACGAATGAACAGGCAAGCATGCGCGAGGCCTGCATTTTTTCGGCTGGCGTCCAGTAGGTTTCGATGTCGTTTATGGGCGCCTTCATCAACCCGCGCGCATTGCGGAACATGTCGGCAAACCGCATCTGGAGCGAAGTATAAAGCCTGCGTGCCTCCGCATCGGTCTCCGCCACGATGACGTTGACGCCTGCCATGGCATAAGACTGCGACATCTGCTGGGATGGCTCAAAGCGCTCGCGGTAGACCTGCAGCGCTTGCATCAGGGCATCAGGTGCAAAATGCGAGGCGAAGGCGTAAGGCAGCCCGAGCATCGCCGCGAGCTGCGCGCCATAGAGGCTCGATCCCAAGATCCACAGAGGTACATTGAGGCCGGTGCCCGGCACCGCCTGGATCGTCTGGCCGGGCTGCAATGGCCCAAGCAGCGCCTGCAATTCAAGAACGTCCTGTGGGAACGTTTCGGCAGCCGATACATCGCGCCGCAGCGCCATGAGTGTCTGTCTGTCGGTGCCTGGCGCACGCCCGAGGCCCAGATCAATTCGGCCCGGATACAGCGACTCGAGCGTTCCGAATTGTTCGGCGATGACGAGCGGCGCATGGTTGGGCAGCATGATGCCGCCCGCTCCTACGCGGATGGATTCAGTGTTTTCGGCGATGTATCCAATCACCACGGCGGTGGCAGCACTGGCGATCCCCGCCATGTTGTGGTGTTCCGCCACCCAGTAGCGCGTATAGCCCAGCCGTTCCACCTGCCGTGCCAGATTGCGCGCATTGTGGAGTGCAGTGGCTGGCGTTCCGCCTTCATTGACGGGAACGAGATCGAGAACGGAAAGAGCAACCATGTGAAGACGCTTCACCCTCATGTAACAGGTGAAACTCTAGCATATCCCAATTGGTTCAGGCTACTTTACCGCAATCACCTTCACCTCACGGAAAGCCTCGAACATCGCTTCATCGAGGAGACGGGGCTCGAGCACCCCTTTTGCGCGATTTTTCTGCAGGAACGCAGTGACCCAGCGGCCAAGATGCCCCTTCACCGTCGCGCTCGCCTGCTTGCTCAACGTCAGAATGTCGATGCAATCGAGGTCATAGGAGGTTAGCTCGCCAATCACCTTCGTGTAAGTTGCTAGGATCGCGCGCTTGCGGACATCGAGTTGCGTGCCTTTCCGCGTTGATGTGATCTGCCCTTCATGTTCGCGGTAATAGACGGCTGGAAAAAACACGACCTTGCCCTTGAGCGGCCTTTCATCGGCGCGGCGGAACAGCCAATCGCAATCAATGCCGCCCTTCAGCGTTTCATCGAAGCTGTGGCTGAAATCCTTACGCATGAAAGCAAATGTCGGGAAGGAAACCGGCATGCCGAATAGCTGACGTACTGAAACATCATCCACGAAGAGCGAACGCGGCGGCCCCAGCCGGAACGAATTCGTTTCGTTAAAGGCCACGAAGGATAAGCAATCCGCGTCCGGATTTCCGGCGAAAAACGCCCGGGTCATCGCCACACGGTCTGGCACGCTGATATCGTCCACATCGGCGATGATGCAGAGATCGCCGGCTGCGTGCCGCATGGCGGTGTTTAGCGCTGCGCCCCGGCCATGGCCATCATTGGTCAGGATCTTGATCCGGCTGTCTTCGTCCCACAACCTGGTGATCTCGCCAAGTGTACTGTCATTCGAATGATCGTCGACAAAGATGACCTCGAAGTCCCGGTCGGTCTGCCCCTTGAGCGATCGCGTGTAGTCTGAGAGGAACCTGATGCCGTTCTTTGCCGTCGTGATGATGGACAGGCTGCGGTGCTGACCAGTTTCAGCACCCTTCGGCCTTTGCATCACGAGATAACCGAGCAGCGAGTCGGATATGAAGCGGTTCTGACCCGCATTGATGTCCTGATACCGTGTATTGAGAGATGCGAGATAGCCGTTGTTGGCCCGATAACGTTGCTTCTTCGCTTCAGAGGCATCTCCGCTCGGTGCATAGTCATGCAGCAACACCGCGTCCGGCTCGTAAAGGAATCCTGCAGGCCCATGAAATTTCCACATTCGGCTGCAGAGTTCGACGCCTTCGTGTCCAGCAAGCAGGGGATCAAAGCCGCCAGCCTCAATGAAGGGCTTTCGCGCCCAGATCGAGACGCCCTCGGTAGTGGCAAGTGCCGGCACCCGCGCAGGCCCCAGGTCGTAATGCGTACCCGTGAGTTCAGGTGACGTGATTGGCTTTACCTTACCGCGCACTGCGACAGCGCCAGTTTCTGCAACGCAGCGGAGCAGAGCATCGATGCAAGCGGAATCCGTGATTCCATCATCGTCTAGGAAAATCACATGCTCGGCGATTGCAAAGTGTGCTCCCACATTGCGGGCGGCTGAACAGCCCGAGTTGAAGCCGGGTTCCGCCAGCCCGAATGATCCAAACAGCTTCCTGCCGTGCTGAAGGAGCGATTCATTGCCATTGTCGACGAGGATGATTTCGATGTTCTTCTTCGCCACTTGCGTAGCGATGCTGGCAAGCCCAGTGCCCACGCCTGCATGATCGCGATGGCTGACGATCACGATGCTGGCCTTCGGGTCTCTCAACTTCTTGCCATGAAAGGTGTACGTTGCTTCAGCGCACAGCGCTTCGCAGAAGCCTTTCATCAGCCGCTTGGCATGTTCATAGCGCCCGGCGAGGAAATGCGCCTTTGCCAGAATGTAGCGTTCGCGCAGCGGTTGCGTATCCTGGCGGATCCACGCGCCTCTCGGCTCGCCGACATTGATAAACAGATCGACGCCCCACTTGTTCTCGATGAACGCGAGGCGCGGCTGAATGGCGGCAAGGTCAATCTGTTGGCCCGGTTTGCCCTGGTGAGGAAAGTACTCGAAGACGTATTGGTGACGGCGGAACACCGCATGATCTGTTGTATCGGTCAGAAACAGCGGAATGAAGTCGCCGAGTTCCAGTTGCTTTTTCGCGATGCGAGAGACTTCGGCCTCCAGCTTGTCGCCCCAGAGACCAAAAACCGCAAATGCAATAATCTTCGCGCCAGCACCCCTGAGGTTGAAGCATTGCGCACCCGGTGATGGCTCCATTGCATAGTCTGGCTCCGCGCGTGCAGGCCACCACGGTGGAGTGCGAAAATTCCTGCGCTGAGCTACGTTGGCAAGCTTCTGAAGGCCCTTCAGCTTTGGCGCGAGTCTTACGACCTCGATCTCGTCTTTCCCGCCCGCGACATCCGATACGATCTTTTCAAGCGCTTCGATCTTGCGGCTTTGCAGTGTGATCCGGTCGAGAAGCTCCTGCACCTCCGGGTCGCGCTCCTGCGGCTTCCATGGCGAGGCGATGCTGAAAGCATCGATTTTCTCAACACCCAGCAGTCTCTTGCTCTGGTCATTCATTGCGGAAGTCTCTGATCAGTTCACGAGTGAGGAGATTGCGGCACTGGCCCGTTTCGCACCGTTGCCGGCGTAAAGGCCTTCGCAGTTTCCCCGCATCACCGAGCGGAAAGTCTCATGCATCATCATGGCGAGAATGGCCGGAATATCGGCAAGCTCGGACTGGGGCAGCTCGATTGCAGCGCCCGCGTCCTGGGCAAACTGCGCGCGCGCTGCCTGGTCGTCCATGCCGGGTGCTGTGTTCGGCACGAATATTGTCGGAAGTCTGAAGCCGATTGCCTCGTGAAAAGTATTGTAGCCCGCGGCCGCAATCGAAAAATCGAATGCATTGAAATAGAGGCTGAGCGGTCCCCCCTTCAGGATCTTCACTCCCCGCCAGAGATGAAGGGAGCCAGGTGCATTGGACCATTCCGCAACGGCGATCTGCAGTTCAGGATAGCGCTTGAGCTCGGTGATGATTGTATCGAGCGCTCCCACGATGTCGCGGTTCTCGCCCGATCCCAGCTGAAGCAGGACCGAAGGTCGTTTTGGATCAAAGC
The DNA here is from genome assembly GCA_046594995.1 of Aestuariivirga sp. Taxonomy (GTDB): domain Bacteria; phylum Pseudomonadota; class Alphaproteobacteria; order Rhizobiales; family Aestuariivirgaceae; genus Aestuariivirga. The sequence continues at coordinate 607 of JBKJQU010000414.1, read as the reverse complement.
CGATCGCATGCGCCGCTTCCAGACGCGGCAGAAGTTCTTTTCGGTCCAGCATGGTAATCGGCGCTACTTGCAAAGCCTCGTGCCGCCGGGACGCTGTTGCACCCCGATCCCGGACCGCAGCAATCTCGCCCGGTTCCACGATTGCATCAAACGCCTTGGAGCTGCCAAGCGAGGGATCATACCCTTGCTCCCACATGCCGCGGCGGATCCATGCCAGCTTGCAGCGCCCGCGCGCTGCGGCGGCGCGGAAGAGAGCATCCGGCGGATCGCTGCCATCAAAAACAATCGCCTTCGCATCATAGGACTCAATCAGTTCCTCAAGCTCGGTTTGAAACCATGGCTCCCAGTCCGCGGCGCGTTGCCCGGCATAGGCAGCAGAAGGTATATATTCGGCATGGAACCCAAAGCCCTTTACCAGCACTGCTGACTCCGCGAGCGTGAAGAACACAGGCTGGTAGCTGGATCCGGCATGCCTGGCGACTGCTAGGCTGCGGGCAACATGCCCCAGACCGACGCCTCCCTTGGGAATGAACAATACACGCGGTGCTTCTTTGCCCCTGCGCGAACGGACTGGCATGGGCTTCCGCCGCGGTGCCGCACCAAGAAG
>JBKJQU010000039.1:0-3440 GCA_046594995.1 Aestuariivirga sp. | reverse complement strand
AGATGGCAGCCCGATAAGCGATAGCGTTGGCCTGAAACGACATAAATGTGTGATCAGCGGCAATGGAATTGAGCACCCTGATTTCTTCCAGGACATGGCTCACGAAGATAAGTGGGTCTTTGTCCATCAGAACAGCTTGATCGCGTCGCGTTCGATGGTGTGTTTCAATTTGGGGTGCAGACTATGCCGGGTGGTAATACGAACCTGCACACCAAGCATTTCACTCAGTTCCTGCTCAATGCCGATGATGCCTAGAAGCGAAGGAACTTGACGATCCGGATCGTAGTCGATGAAAATATCAAGATCGCTGTTAGCACAGAAGTCGCCGCGTGCTCGAGAACCGAACATAAAAGCTCCAGATGCGCCAAGATCATGCAATATTGGCGCGAGCTTGCTGATAGCTCTCGATATGTCCAAGTGATCCATACTGAGACAATATCACGAATGCTGCAACCGGGAAACCTTCCTCAACCCCGCATCCTCTTCCCTTCCGGGTCGAACGGCGGCTCGGTGATGATCGTCGCCTTGCGGTTCTCGCCGATGATCTCGATCTCGAACGCGCCCGAAGACGTGTCACCCGCAAGTTCCTTCGGCACGTAGCCCTGCGCCATCGACTTGTCGACGTAGTGAGCATATCCACCCGATGTCACCCAGCCCACAACTTTGCCCTTGTGCCAGATCGGTTCGTCTCCCAGCACGTCGGCATCGCCCGCATCGACGATCATCGATACGCGCCGCAGCGTGCCGCCCGAAGCCTTCTCTTCCATCGCCTTGTCGCGGCCGATGAAGTCGTTCTTGGTGAGGTCGATGAAGCGGTCCATACCGGCCTCGAAGCCGCCGTAGATGGGCCTGAGTTCGCGGTACCAGGTGGGGAAGTTCTTCTCGAGCCGCATGGAGAGAAGTGCCCGCATGCCGAAGTTCACGATGCCATGCGCGGCACCGGCCTTCATGATCTGCTGATAGAGGCGGCGCTGATATTCGGGCGCTACCCAGATTTCATAGCCAAGGTCACCCGTATAGGTAACCCGGTTGATGAGAGCAGGGCAGTTCGCGATATCCATGGCGCGATGGTCCATGAACTTGAACGCCGCGTTCGAGACATCCTCGTCGGTCAACTGCGCCAGCACGTCGCGCGACTTCGGGCCCGCAATCGACAGGCCAACGAGGCCCATATCATAGCGGTGGATATTCACCGAACCATCGGAGGGCAGATGCGCCTCGAACCAGCGCATGTGATACTTCTGCGCCTGGCTTGATCCCCACATGTAAAAAGTCTCGTCGCCGCCCTTGGCGATAGTGAAATCGCCGATGAGTTTGCCTGTGGGGTTCAGCATCGGGGTGAGGTTGATACGGCCCAGCTTTGGCATCTTGTTCGTCATGAGCCGCGACAGATAGGCTTCGGCCCCGGAACCCGTGAAGCGATATTTCGCGAAGTTGGCAATCTCGGTGACGCCCACGCCATTGCGCGTACCCATCACTTCCGCCTTCACATGCGCGAAATCATTGGAGCGGCGGAACGAGACGATGTCCTTCGGCTCCACACCCTTGGGCGCAAACCACAGCGGCGTTTCAAGGCCCCAGGAATCGCCCATGACAGCACCTTGGGCGAGCATCACATCGTAGATCGCGGTGGTTTGCTGCGGCCGAGCGGCGGGCAGTTCCTCGTTGGGAAAGCGGATCGAGAAGCGGCGCGAATAATTTTCGCGCACCTTTTCGTTGGTGTAGCTGCGCGTGGCCCACTCGCCGAAGCGCGCGACATCCATCGCCCATACGTCGAAACCCGGGTCGCCGTTCACCATCCACTGCGAGAGGGCGAGGCCCACGCCGCCGCCCTGGCTGAAGCCCGCCATCACGCCGCAGGCTACCCAGTAATTCTTGAGGCCCTGAACCGGGCCGACGATGGGGTTACCATCGGGCGTGAAGGTGAAGGGCCCATTGATGACACGCTTGATGCCGGCCGTGGCAAGCGCGGGGAAATGCTTGTAGCCAAGCTCGAGGTTGGGCTCGATCCGGTCGAGGTCGGGCTGCAGCAATTCGCGGCCGAAATTCCACGGCGTCTGCTTCGGGCTCCACGGCACGCAGGCCCGTTCATAGGTGCCGAGCACCATGCCGGTCCGTTCCTGCCGCATATAGATTTCGGACTTGAAATCGATGATGTGCGGAAGCTCGTGGCCGCGTTCTTTGTTGTAGGCGACAACCTCCGGCATCTCATCAGTAACGAGATACATGTGCTCCATGGCCAGCACGGGAAGTTCAAGGCCAACCATCCGTCCAACTTCGCGTGCCCACAAGCCACCGCAGTTGACGACGTGCTCCGCATGGATATTGCCCTTGGCGGTGATCACGTCCCATGTGCCATCCGTGCGGGCTTTCAGTTCCTCGACCTTGCAATCCTGATAGATTTCTGCGCCGCCGATACGGGCCGACTTCGCATAGGCATGCGTGGTGCCTTCGGGATCGAGGTTGCCATCGGCCTTGTCGATCATCGCGCCAACGAAGAACTTTTCTTCCAGCAATGGATGCATCTTCTTGGCTTCAGCCATCGAGATGATCTCGGTTTCAAGGCCGAGGTAGCGCGCGCGCGCATGCGCCATCTTCAACCATTCCATGCGCTCATGCGTGTCGGCGAGGATCAGCCCGCCCGAGCGGTGAAGGCCGCAGGCCTGGCCCGAGATCTTTTCCAGCTCATTGTAGAGCTCGATGGTGTAGCCCTGCAGCTTTGCCACATTCGGATCGCCGTTCAGCGTATGGAAGCCGCCGGCGGCATGCCAAGTGGAGCCCGAGGTGAGAATGTCGCGCTCCAGAAGCACCACGTCTTTCCAGCCCGCCTTGGTGAGATGATAAAGCACCGAACAGCCGACGACACCGCCGCCGATCACCACAACGCGAGCCTGGGTCTTCATGAAATTTCCTTATGGAATGGGTGTTTCTGCGAGCCTGTTTAGCTTGGTGCCGCAAGGCTCGCAATCTGCCATGCAGGTGAAAAGAATTCATCGAAAAGAAATGGCCCCGCCTCGGGTGGGGCAGGGCCACGAAAGCGAATTGGAAGATGACGCCTAGATAGCGTCCTTGACTTCCTTGGCAGCGCGGAAGCCGAGCTTCTTCGATGCCTTGATCTTGATCTGTTCGCCGGTGGCGGGATTGCGGCCCATGCGTGCGGGACGCTTCTTCACCTGGAAGATGCCGAGGCCGGTGATGCGGACCTTGTGGCCCTTCTTCAGGTTCTTGACGGTAAGATCCACGAAGTCGTTGAGGAATTCGGTTGCGGCCTTCTTCGACATTTCGTGCTTCTCGGCCAGCTCTGCAGCGACCTTTGAAAGAGCGATCGTCAGTACTTTCTCGTCAGCCATTTTTCTCTCCTTTGACGGGTTAGGCTGACGAGAGCGTTAACCCAGCTTTCGATTCTTGAAAACCCTTATTTTTCAGTCCTTTTTTGGTGC